>JAPKCP010000001.1 GCA_028822885.1 Yoonia sp.
GCGAGTGTGCCCGTGCGTTTCGCCATATTTTTCGCATAATCACCGATACGCTCAAGCGATGCAGTGATGCGCAAGACTGTAAGAATGGCGCGTAAGTCTTTGGAAACTGGTGCTCTTAAGGCAATCGTGCGCGCTGCTTCGTCGTTGATTTGCATTTCCAACGCATCGATTATTTTGTCGTCGGCCCGCACCTTTTCGGCGAGTTCCAGATCACGATTTGCCAATGCTTCGGCAGCTGAAAGGATCGCGTCTTCGACAAGGCCACCCATGCGGATTACAAGCGCTTGGATGGCTTCAAGATCGCGGTCGTAGGCGGATGAAATGTGTAAGCTCATTGTCCCTGCTCCTTACCCGATCCGGCCTGAGATGTAGCTCTCAGTCCGTGGGTCTTTGGGATTGGTGAAAATTTGATCAGTATCATCGTATTCTACAAGACTACCAAGGTGGAAGAACGCAGTTTTTTGGGACACCCGTGCAGCCTGCTGCATAGAGTGTGTGACGATGACAACGGCGTAGTTTTGGCGCAATTCGTCAATCAACTCTTCGACTTGTGCAGTGGCGATCGGGTCAAGTGCTGAGCATGGTTCGTCCATCAGCAAGACTTCTGGCTCTGTAGCGATTGCCCGCGCAATGCACAGACGTTGTTGTTGTCCACCTGACAGGCCGGTTCCAGGTGCGTTCAAGCGGTCCTTAACTTCGTCCCAGATGGCCCCACGCCGCAGCGCACGTTCCACGATCTCGTCAAGATCAGCCTTGGAATTGGCCAATCCGTGGATTTTGGGACCATAGGCAACATTGTCATAAATCGACTTTGGGAATGGGTTTGGCTTTTGGAATACCATACCGACTTTCGCCCGCAATTGTACTGGATCAACTTTTGGATCGTAGATGTCTTCACCGTCAATCAAGATGTCACCCGTCACCCGGCAAATATCAATTGTGTCGTTCATCCTGTTGATACAACGCAGGAAAGTTGATTTCCCACAACCCGACGGACCAATAAATGCGGTGACGGTTTTGTCCCCAATTTCAACGTTCACGTCTTTGATCGCATGCGTATCTTCATAGTGAACCTGCACGTTCTTTGCGCTGATTTTGATGTTTTCTGTCGTGCTCATGGCCCGGTCCGTTCTGTAAATGTCTTGCATGTCATTCTACCAGCGCCGCTCAAATCTGCGCCGAAGGATGATGGCGATGGTGTTCATGATCAACAGGAACACCAGAAGCGTGATGATGGCTCCCGACGCCCGTTCCACAAAACCGGGATCGGCGCGTTGTGTCCAGTTGAAGACCTGAACAGGAAGGGCAGTTGATGCTTCCCCAAATAGCCCTGCATCAGCTGTATAGGCGGCTGGATATTCGCGCACAAAGGCGACCATCCCGATAAGCAATAGCGGTGCGGTTTCACCCAAGGCCTGTGCAAGTCCGATGATCGTACCCGTCAAGATACCCGGTGCTGCGAGCGGTAGAACATGATGAAACACTGTCTGCATTTTCGATGCCCCGACCCCAAGTGCCGCATCGCGGATGCTAGGCGGTACAGATTTCAATGAGGCCCGTGTTGAGATGATAATCGTTGGCAACGTCATCAAGGTCAGGACAAGGCCGCCAACAAGCGGCGACGATTGATTAAACTGGGCAAAGTTGATGAAAATCGCAAGCCCAAGGATGCCGTAAACGATAGACGGAACAGCGGCGAGGTTTGAGATGTTCACCTCAATCACATCGGTCCAGCGGTTCTTTGGTGCAAATTCTTCAAGGTAGATAGACGATGCAACACCGATGGGAAGTGCCAGACAAAGCACCACCAGCATCATGTAAAGCGAGCCAAGGATAGCGACGCCAAGCCCCGCAGCCTCTGGTCGTTGATCGGATGCGTCAGGGGCTGTCAGGAACTTCCAGTTGAACTTGGTGTCCATGACGCCTACGTCGGCCAATGCTTGCGCTAAAATCAATGCCTCAGGCGACGTGTTGTTGTCTAAGGCAGCGGATTCCATTGTCACGCGGCCTTTAAAGAACCCGTCGATCCGTCCTTCTGCAAGGACTCTTTGGGTGATGGTTGTCCCAATCAAGTCAGGGTTGTCGAGCACCCGAAACCGCACGGTTGCAGCGGCTTCTTTTGAGATCATCGCGCCGATGTCCTTGTCGGACATGCCTGTCTCAATGCCAAGGGCTGCGATTTGTGCTACGAAACCATCCCGTAAAATCCTAGCGTAGCCAATGGTTGTGACCTTCGCCATGACCGCAGGATCACGAACGCCAGATTTGTCGAGCTTGTCTTCCGGCAACGCCATTTCTAGCGTTATGTGGGTCTGTTGAAACGCACTTAGCCCAGATGACAGCACAGACGTCAACAAGATGACCAAGGCTACGACTGCAACCGCAATGGCGCTAAACCCATAAGCCCGAAAGCGTCGTTCTTGTGCGTTGCGTTGTTTGGTCCGTGCGTCGATTTCGAGCAGAGATTTTCTTTTAACGGCAGTCATTCGTACTGCTCCCGATATTTACGGACGATCATGAGAGCCACTACATTTAGACCCAATGTGATGACAAACAAGGTTAGGCCAAGGGCAAACGCGACCAGTGTTTCAGGTGCTGCGAAATCCGTGTCACCCGTCAGTTGGCTGACAATTTTGACGGTCACGGTAGTCATTGCTTCGAACGGATTAAGCGACAATCTTGCCGCTGCCCCTGCCCCAAGGACCACGATCATCGTTTCACCGATGGCCCGTGACGCGGCTAAAAGAATCGCACCAACGATGCCCGGTAATGCCGCTGGGATCACGACTTGGCGGATCGTTTCAGACTTTGTGGCTCCAAGGCCGTATGACCCGTCACGCATCGCTTGAGGCACAGCGTTTATGATGTCGTCTGATAGCGAGGACACAAAGGGGATCAACATGACGCCCATGACAAGGCCCGCAGTCATAACAGTCGAGGCACTTTGGCCGAAGCCCATAGGCTCTGCGAAATAGTCCCGCAGGAACGGGCCGACTGTCACAAGTGCGAACAAGCCATAGACGATTGTAGGGATACCAGCAAGAATCTCAATCACAGGCTTGGCGACAGAGCGCATCCGTGGCGTTGCGTATTCACTCAGGTAGATTGCTGCGAACAAGCCGACGGGAACCGCCAAGGTCAGCGCGATAAAACTGATGTAAAGTGTCCCCCAAAGCAGAGGTAGGATGCCTAACGCAGAATTTCCGCGGAAATTAGGCGACCATTCTGTTGAAAAGAAAAAATCCGTCCAAGCGTATTGTGAGAAGAAGTTTAGCGATTCAAACAACATCGAAAAGACGATACCGATTGTGGTCATGATCGCGATGGATGAGGCAAAAATCAATAACCCCATGATCCACCGCTCTGCAGCAGATCGTGCGCGGAAGGTTTCGGAAATCTTCAAAAGCGATGACACAAAGCCTGCAATGGTCAGACCAAAAGCCACAACAACAAAGACCGTAGGGTTCAGTGAAAATACACCAATCCGTGTCAACAACGCCATAACCGCGACAAATGAGAGTGCAGGCAGCAGCGTCGAAAGGGCGGTGTTTAGCGCGTGCTGTTTTGGCAGTGATGTCAATTTTTTGATGTCACCTGAAACGACGCTCCGTGCGCGCGCAAGGCCAGCAAAATAGCCAACAACCGAGAGGCTAATCGCAAAAAGAAGGGGATACGTTAAGGGAAGCACTGTGTCGGTATCCTGTCGAAATATATAATGTTTGCGCAAGGCCCGACAGCTGCCGGGCCTCACAATTGTGAAATGCTAGATTAATCCGCCAGCAACACTTCGTCAGCGACAGTCGCTTGCACCGCTGCCAGTTCTGGATCAGAGACCAAACCATATTCAGCCATTGGACCGTCTGGGCCAGCCATGTCATCTGATACGAAGAATTCTGCGAAGTCTTTCAGACCCGGGATGACATCGATGTGCGCTGCTTTGATGTAGAAATACAGCGGACGTGACACGGGGTAGTCGCCAGCCGCAATAGCTTCGGTTGTTGGGACAATGCCCGACATCGTAGCGACCTGAAGCTTGTCAGTGTTATTCTCGTAGAAGGCCAAACCAAACACACCAATGCCGTTGTCGTCCGCTTCGATCCGCGCGAGCGTTTCAGTGTAGTCACCATCAATATCAACGGACAGACCATCTGTGCGCACGGCCATACACGTTCTTTCAGCGGTGTCTTCATCTACGCCTGCAGCGAGCATGCCTTCAAAAAAACCGCCGTCTTCGCAGCCAGCCAACAGAACTTTTTCTTCGAAGACTTCACGTGTGCCGTGCTTTGTACCCGGGATAAATGCTTGGATTGGTTGATCTGGGAAGTCTGCGTTAACTTCGTTCCAGTTGGCGAATGTGTTTGTCACCAGCGCACCATCGATAAAGTGCTCTTTTGCCAAGGCCTTGTACCAGTCTTCTGGCGTGAACGCGAAACTGTTGCCAGCGATATCAGACGCGAAAACGATACCATCATAGCCGATCCGAACTTCGATGATGTCGGTGACACCAGCGGCAGCACAAATTTCACGCTCTGATGACTTAATCTGGCGGGATGCGTTTGCGATGTCGATTGTATTTGCGCCAACACCTTCACAGAACCGCTTCAAACCAGCGGATGATCCACCAGATTCAACAACAGGTGTTGGATAGTCAAAATTCTCACCAAAAGCTTCGGCAACGATAGCCGCGTATGGCAGCACAGTGGATGAGCCAGCAACTTGGACGTTGTCACGTGCAACAGCGGATGTGGCAGACATGGCAGTCAGTGCCAGGACGCAAGTCGATAATTTCAAAGACGACATTTGTATCTCCAAGTTAGTCATTCGTAGGCCAGCGCAGATCGCCCAACCCCTATGCCATCAGTTAGGCGCCTTTTGGCAACCTTTTGTGACAGTTGTGTAAAGGTTTTATGACAGTGGAGATCTTGTTGGGCTGGTTAACCAAATGAGCCGAGATCAGCGCGGTTTCGCCCCATAAATCACAGTATCTCGCAGGGCAAAAGAATCGCTACTGACGTCCCCTGCCCGACCACGCTTTCAAAGTGCAGCCGCCCACGATGTCGGTTCGCAATATGCTTCACAATTGCCAGACCAAGGCCCGTGCCACCCATCTCGCGGTCGCGGTGCCCATCAACGCGGTAAAACCGTTCAGTCAGCCGCACAAGGTGATGCGCAGGAATGCCATCACCAAAGTCTTGCACCGTCATGCGTACGCATGTTTGTTGCAGCGTTGTCTCGTAGGCTGGTGCGCTGATTGAGACGCAGATACCTTCCGGTGTCGCCCCATATTTGATCGCATTTCCAATGAGATTGTTCAAAACCTGCTGTAGCTGCGCGTCATCACCCGGGACAAGTGGGATATCAGCGTCAATATCAATGCTCAGGTGGGTCCCCGCTGCTTCGGCAAGTGGCCCCAAGAGTTCGCAGGTTTGCTGCGCAATATTACCAAGATCAACAATGAGCGTTGGGCGACGACGTTCAATGTCTTCGACCCTGCTCAATGAAAGCAAATCATCGACTAGGCGTCGCAGCCGGTCTGCCTCCGTCGCCATAATTCCAAGGAAACGCTGTTGCGCAGGCGGATCATTTTTTGCAGGGCCTTGTAGCGTTTCGATAAAGCCAAGCAACGCCGTCAGCGGCGTGCGCAATTCATGACTGACGTTCGCCACAAAGTCGCGCCTAAGCGTATGCGTGGCCTGTTCTGCCGACTGATCCTCAAACATAACCAACAAGTGGTCGCTTTCGGGAATGATGGACACTTCATACACTTGGTCAGTCTGCCCTGACCGTGTGACATATCGTGCGATTGTTTGGGACATTTCGTCTCTCGCACGATCAATGGCATCAAGCACCGCAGGTTGTCGCAATGCAGTCACATAATTGCGCCCAGTGAAATCAAACGTTAGCAATTCAGTCATGGCAGCATTCTGGATGCTAACACGTTGATCCGGATCAATAAGTAGCATTGGCGCTTTGATTGATTGTATCACAAGTCGTGCAGGAAACTGTGTCATCTCGTCCCCGAGTTAGATCTGCTGCGAATTTACCGGAGTTGAGCCAAACAGCAATGCAACAAAAATTGATCATGCCGTCAAAGTAGGCGCTCTTGGGTCAGTCCGCCAATCGAACAAGCCCATCACGAAAGCGCTTTGCATTTTGCTGATAGTGCAAAGCAGATTGCGTCAGGCTTAGTATGGCGGCAGCGTCCAGTTCCCTGACGACCTTGCCCGGTGCACCCATCACAAGTGACCCGTCGGGGATAACCTTGCCTTCTGTGATTAATGCGCCTGCCCCAATGAGACAGTTTTTGCCGATAACAGCCCCATTTAGAACAGTCGCGCCCATCCCAATCAGGCTGTTGTCCCCGATGGTACAGCCATGAAGCATTGCTTTGTGACCAATGGTGCAGTTCATCCCAATCGTCAGCGGATACCCTGTGTCAGTATGTAGGACGCAGTTTTCCTGAATATTACTGCCTTGCCCGACCATAATTGGGTCATTGTCGCCCCGGATCGTTGTGCCAAACCAGACAGATGCGTCACCAGAAAGGGTTACATTTCCAATCACATGCGTGCCCGGCGCAACCCAAGCTGTTGGGTTAATCTGCGGGCGTTTTCCGTCTAGTTCATATATCATTCGCGATCCTCAAACTGATCTTGCAGCGTGCGTACATGATCCATGAGATCAGGTTGTTGGCTCGCGCGGAGCCGCTCTGCTGAGATGATCGTTTTCAACCGTTCTTCGGTTTTCGCCAAATCATCGTTGACCAGCACATAGTCATACCCATCCCAGTGGCTAATCTCGTCCCAGCTTTTTTGCATTCGCTGTTCGATGATGTCAGCTTCGTCTTGCCCACGCGAAATCAGGCGGCGATGAAGCTCTGTGATCGAAGGCGGTAAGATGAAAATGGATAACACATGGTCCTTGAGCGATGATGTCGAAATCTGCTGCGCGCCTTGCCAATCGATGTCAAACAACACATCCCGCCCGGCGTCGATGGCTTTAGCGACTGGGCCTTGCGGTGATCCGTAATAGTTTCCAAACACCCGCGCATGTTCCAGCATATCCTTGTCAGACACCTGCCGTTTAAAGGATTCTTCAGTGACAAAGTAATAATCTTGACCGTCGACCTCGCCCTTTCGCGGGGCGCGCGTGGTTGCCGAAACCGAAAACCGCAACGTGTCGTCCCATTTCCGCAAGGCCCGCGCGAGTGTCGATTTGCCCGCACCAGAGGGTGACGATAAAATGATAAGAAGACCACGGCGCGCCATCAGGTATTACTCCACATTCTGGATTTGTTCGCGCATCTGATCGATCAAAGTCTTGAGATCAAGACCGACCGAGGTCAGTTTTGTGTGCTGCGCTTTGGAACACAGTGTATTCGCTTCGCGGTTGAATTCCTGTGACAAGAAATCAAGCTTCCGACCAACAGGTTGATGTTCCTTTTGCGCAGCTTCAAGCAGTTCAGAGGCGGCAGAGACATGCGCCTTCAGCCGATCAATTTCTTCGGTGACGTCTGTTTTGACAGCCAGAACAGCAATTTCTTGCGCTAAACGATCTGGATCGAGATCAGTGCTCTCAAGCACTCGATTTAGCGCTGTTTCAAGCGCCTTAGCCGCATCTGTGCGGCGTGCAGCCACTGCTACTTCTGCGTTTGCAATATGACCTGCTATTTCAGACAGTTGCGTTGCGATGATTGCGTTCAAGCTTTGCCCTTCGCGTTCGCGCATTTGGATAAGATCATGCAAAAGCGGTGCGATATCGGCCTTGATAGCCGCTACAATAGCGGAACTTAGACCATCGTTCGGACCATGCCGCACGACACCGCGCTGGTTTAAGACGTCTGCAGTGGTAGGCTGAGACAGCGTCACACCCATCGTGAATGCGCGTTCTTGAATCTGATCCAACGCAGACAAAACACGGCTAAGCTGTGCATCATCAAGTGCCAAGTCCGGCACATCATCGTTGAGCGTGAGGCGCAAAGAGAGGCTGATATTTCCCCGTTTGATTACTTTCGTAAAAGCAGCCCGGACATCTGCTTCAAGACCCTCTATACCATCAGGCAGGCGCAAACGTAGGTCCAAACCACGTGCGTTTACACTGCGAACCTCCCAAGCCCACGTTGCTCCATTTGCACTGCCTGATCGGCTCGCAAATGCTGTCATTGATTGGATCATCGTCGCCCACCTGCCCGCTTGTTCAAAATATCCCTACTGGCAAACACCCGCCTTGAGCAAGAGCCGCCCGTTAACCGCTTAATCCTTTGTTAGGTGAATTTTGGTAACTTTCTGTTAACTTGTGGGCAAATGAGGACTGACCCCAAGAAGGACTGATCAATGCCAAGTGAACGCAAATCCCGCACTGTCCAACGCACTTCGTTTCATGATCCAGTTGGCGACATGATCCTGCAATCAGTTGAGCAGCATTGGCGCTCACTGCGCAAAGGGGCTGATGTGCCGCAGCGGATTGATTTCATGCCGGGACCGATGTCAGAGTGTTTGGCGCATTGCTTTATGCTGGAACGCGTAACGCCATCGGTTGCTCGGATTCGTGTCGCGGGTCAGGCCATTCATACGCTGTTGAAGATGGACCCACGGGGCATGCCAATGAGTGTCTTGTTCACCCCCGCAGGACGCCAAATGCTTGCACCTATTGTAAGTGATGTTTGCGAAAACGCCGCAATCTTCGAAGTTCCGCTGACTGCGAACAGAGGTCTTGGGCGGTCGCCGCTCAAGGGCCGATTGCTGCTGCTGCCATTAAGACATGACGGTGATGCCATTAATCGATTGCTAGGTGCCCTCGTCGTCGATGGCCGGATTGGTCGCCGGACTTTGAGGTTCGACTTTGATCAAAATGTCGCCACACGGACGCAAACTATCCAACCTGTCATACGCACGGTGCATGAAGTCATGAGCGAGCCAGCTGACATTGTCGTGCTGCCACCGCGAATGAAACGACAAGGACCTAGACCTGCCCTGCGCTTGGTCGTCGACAACGGTTAAAACAAAAAAAGGCGGGCCATCTAGGGACCCGCCTTTCTTCAACCTGAAGGTTTTTAACTAGCGGCCGCCGCAGCCTGCAAAGTTGTACGGCGTGCCGACAGCTCTTCGGCAACCAAAAATGCCAGTTCAAGTGACTGGGATGCATTCAAACGCGGATCACAAGCGGTGTGATACCGATCAGCAAGATTCTCATCGGTCACAGCGCGTACACCACCGGTGCATTCTGTGACGTCCGCACCCGTCATCTCAAAGTGAACGCCGCCCGGCGTGGTACCCTCAGCATTATGAACGCCAAAGAATTCGCGGACTTCGCGAAGCACAGATTCGAACGGACGAGTCTTATAGCCAGTCGTCGACTTGATTGTGTTCCCGTGCATCGCATCACAAGTCCAAGTCACGTTTGCGCCTTCTTCTTTCACGGCTTTGATCAGGCGCGGCAGGTGTTCACCAACTGAGCCAGCACCAAAACGTGCAATAAGGGTCAAACGACCTTCTTCGTTGTTCGGATTCAACGCGGACATCAGCGCCTTCAAATGGCCAGATGTCATTGTCGGACCACACTTGAGGCCAATTGGGTTTTGCACGCCTTTGCAGAACTCAACGTGGGCACCATCAGGCTGGCGTGTTCGATCACCGATCCAAATCATGTGGCCGGACCCTGCGAGCATCTTACCTGTTGTCGAATCGACCCGTGTCAGGGCCTCTTCATACTCAAGCAACAATGCTTCGTGGGACGTATAGAACTCAACAGTCCGCAACTCATGATTTGTTTCCGTGGACAGGCCTGCGGCTTCCATGAAATCAAGCGTATCAGAAATGCGTTCTGCCATATCACGGTATTTCTTCGCGCCTGACCCTTCAGCAAAGCCCAATGTCCATTGGTGAACCTGATGAACGTCAGCGTAGCCACCGGTTGAAAATGCCCGCAACAAGTTCAGCGTTGCTGCAGCCTGCATATAAGCTTGTGTCATCCGTTCGGGGTCTGGGATCCGGGCCTCTGGCGTGAAGTCGAAACCGTTGATGATGTCACCACGGTAGCTTGGCAATTCAACACCGTCGATTGTCTCCATATCAGCAGAGCGTGGCTTGGCCATTTGACCAGCCATGCGTCCAACTTTTACGACCGGCACTTTTGCGCCGTAAGTTAGTACCATCGCCATCTGCAACATCACTTTGAAGGTGTCGCGGATGCCATCTGCTGAAAACTCTGCAAAACTCTCTGCGCAATCACCGCCCTGCAAAAGAAACGCTTCGCCGCGCCCACATGCTGCAAGATGTTGGCGAAGCCTACGCGCTTCGCCTGCAAAAACCAGCGGAGGATATGACGACAACCGACCTTCGACAGCCTGCAAAGCTGCCGCATCAGTATAAGTTGGCATTTGGACCCGTGGCTTGTTGCGCCAGTCCGTTTTTTGCCATGTCGTCATTATCTTTTCTCCAGATCTCAGAAATTATGTAACGCGATCAACACTGATCGGTTAGCGCTTATACCGCGCTGAGGCAGGGCGTCCAATGCAAAAGTCCCGCAATTCGGGGTTGCAAATCTAAAGCGGGCAACAATAACTCTTGTCAGAAGCGTATTTTGGCGCGAAAGATGCCGACAGTTAGATCTCGTGAGTGCCATTATGAGCGTATTAGACACCCCAAAAGTGACCGGAGACACAGCAAAGCCCAAACGCTTTGTGTTTGTGCTGCTCAATCAGTTCACAATGCTATGTTTTGCAAGCGCACTTGAGAGCCTACGGATCGCAAACCGGACGGCGGGCATTCCTTTATATACATGGCGTATTATCGGCGAGGGTGGTGAGCATGCAACTTGTTCGAATGGCTGCACATTCCAACTTGATGCCGATCTGGACGAGCTGGCTCGCGACGACATTGTTATGATTTGCGGCGGAACGAATATTCAGTCTGCAACCACAAAAAAGCTTCTCAATTGGGTCCGTCGTGAAGCCCGGCGCGGCGTTACAATTGCAGGCCTATGCACGGCAGGCTTCACGCTTGCAAAGGCTGGTTTACTCGATGGAAAAAGGGCCACAATCCACTGGGAGAATCAGGACAGCTTCATTGAAGAGTTTGAAGATATTGAACTGACAAAATCGGTTTTTGTAATTGACGGAAATCGAATCACAACGGCTGGTGGCACCGCCTCGCTCGACCTGATGCTCAAGATCATTGCACAAGACCACGGCGAAGACCTTGCAAACGCAGTTGCCGATCAGCTGATTTATTCAGCCATCCGCACTGACCAAGACACCCAGCGTTTGTCTGTCCCCACCAGAATTGGTGTGCGCCATCCAAAGCTGAGCCGGGTTATTCAGATGATGGAAAAAAATATCGAAGAGCCGATTAGCCCAGCTACTTTGGCCAAAGATGTGGGGATGTCGACCCGACAGCTGGAACGGTTATTCCGTCGTTATCTGTCGCGGAGCCCGAAGCGGTATTATATGGAGTTGCGGCTGCTACGCGCTCGCAACCTGTTGATGCAGACTGATATGACGGTGATCAATGTCGCGCTTGCGTGTGGGTTTGCCTCACCTTCGCATTTCTCGAAATGCTACCGGTCGCACTACAATACAACGCCCTACCGCGAACGCGGCACACAGGCGTCATCATCTGGCGCGTAGACCGCTGAAAAGTTGACACGAATCAATCTCACCCATAATTTCTTATTGAGGTTTTGTTCTGGTTGATGACGTTCGATTTTGGCGGGAATAAAGCTTTAATAATAAGTTTAATTTCTACAACAAGAAGAGAATCCGAATTATGAATTTTGCAGATAGATAAGCAGCGTTGTCACTTTCAAACTTTTGACGGCATGTGGCGGATCAAACAATGACACCCCGATAGAAACAACACCTGATATTCTGATAGCAAAAGCTACAGACGGTACTTTAACCGACGTGAAAGCGGCATTTGATTCCGGCATCGTGATTCCCGCAACTGGG
This sequence comes from Yoonia sp., assembly GCA_028822885.1. Lineage (GTDB taxonomy): Bacteria > Pseudomonadota > Alphaproteobacteria > Rhodobacterales > Rhodobacteraceae > Yoonia. The sequence continues at coordinate 11,948 of JAPKCP010000001.1, forward strand.
ACTGAGACAGCCGCACTGATCCTCGATTACGAAGCGGACACATCTGCCCCGACCGATGCCACGTTAACATTTCGGCGGACAAGCAGCGGTGATTTAGAAACGACAATCAATGGAGTGACCACGGTCTTCACCTCTGCGGACCTGGAAGAAGACGGCGACGGCTATAGCATTGAACCTGAAGGTGGCGGTTTTATTGGTGTGTTTGGCCAAGGCGAATCTCTGCAAGACCAAATGAAAGATAGCGGATCCTATTCTGGGGCCATCTCCTATTTCTCTTCGAACGTCGATGGCAAAACGGTGTATGCATATGCGATTTTGGGTGCACGGACTGCTGCTGATGTTGCCCCAAGCGGCGGTGCGCAATTCAACGGTGACTTTAAGATTGAAAGCTTACCTGCGACTGGGTTTGAATCCTTTACAACAGACAGAACCCGTCTAGAGGGTGAAGTGACCTTGGATGTCGACGTGGCCGGTATGATTTCCGGTCGGCTGACTGATTTGACGATACGAAGTTCCAATGATGGCGACCGCGAAACTGTGCCGGGCGAAATTGCGATGAGCCAATCTGCCATCGCAGCGGGTGCATTTTCTGGCAACTTGACCGCGAACCAAACGCTTGTTGACGCAAAAGACTTTGGTCTCACAGGCGCTGATTTTGGGTCTTATACTGGTCGCCTTTACGGTCCTGATGCAGAGGAAGCGACAGGGATACTGACAGTTACAGTCCCGCTCGACGAAGGCGTCGAAAATGGTGTTGGATATTTCCGCGCTACAACCGACTAATGCGATGTTTGGGCTTGCCCAAATTTCTGACAACCTAACACAACATTACAAGCCCGTTTGCACATGCAGGCGGGCTTCTTTGGGCTGATGACCTGTCCTTGATTGGAAACGCAGGTAAATGAGCTTTCTGAGGGAGACATAACGCCAATGCCTTCCCTTTTGCGATTGGCCTGCGTAACCTATCCAACAGGATGACAAATATATCCACTAGGGAGAGACGTTATGAAAAACCTTTTGATGGCGACAACCGCCATTGTTATGACTGCTGGCGCTGGTTTTGCCGACGGTCACGCGAACGAAGTTAAAATTGGTGTGATCCTCGGTTTCACAGGTCCACTTGAATCCATCACACCCGCGATGGGTGCTGGCGCCGAATTGGCGATGGCCGAAGTCACAGAATCAGGTGCATTGCTTGAAGGTGCCACTGTTACGTCAGTCCGTGCCGACAGCACGTGTATCGATGCAGGTGCTGCGACAACAGCCGCAGAGCGTTTGATCACGGCCGAAGGCGTCAACGCCATCATGGGCGCTGATTGTTCCGGCGTCACTGGCGCAATCCTGTCCAACGTTGCATTGCCAAACGGCGTCGTGATGATTTCACCATCAGCGACATCTCCGGGCCTGTCCACAGCAGAAGACAACGGTTTGTTCTTCCGCACGGCCCCGTCTGACGCGCGCCAAGGTGTGATTATGACCGAGATTCTCACAGATCGCGGCATCACCGAAGTGGCACTGACTTACACAAACAACGACTACGGCAAGGGTCTTGCTGATGCGTTCCAAGGTTCCTTCGAGGCAGCTGGCGGAACGGTCACGATTTCTGCAGCCCACGAAGACGGCAAAGCAGATTATTCAGCAGAAGTTGGTGCACTTGCATCCGCTGGTGGCGACGTTCTGGTTGTTGCAGGCTATGTTGACCAAGGTGGATCTGGTGTTGTGCGCGGCGCGATCGACGCAGGTGCATTTGAAACGTTCTACTTCCCAGATGGTATGGTCGGCAAAAAGCTGAACGAGAACTTTGGCGCAGAGCTAGACGGATCGTTTGGCGCATATCCGGGTACAGACAGTGCTGGTGCTGCGAAGTTCGTTGAAATGGCTGAAGCTGCCGGTTTCGATGGCACAGGCGCATTTGCACCAGAATCATATGACGCCGCTGCGTTGATCATGTTGGCGATGCAAGCTGCTGGGTCTTCTGCTTCTGCGGATTTCAAAGATCACGTGATGGACGTGGCAAATGCACCAGGCGTTCAGATCATGCCGGGTCAACTTGCTGAAGGTCTCGTGCTCTTGGCTGCAGGTTATGAAATCGACTATGTCGGTGCATCTGCTGTTGATCTAATCGGCCCCGGTGAATCTGCTGGTAATTACCAAGAGATTGAATTCGCTGATGGCGTTTATTCCACAATCGGTTTCCGTTAATCGGTCCTGAAACTCTGAAACGGTGCGGGAATTCTCGCGCCGTTTCAACAAGATAAGTCGCGTTCTTAACGCGTGAGGGTGGGGTCGATGATCGTTGTAGAGAATTTAGTGAAAACCTTTGGGGGTTTTCGCGCAGTGGATGGTGCGTCTTTGCAGATTGCAGAAGGCACGATCACCGGATTGATTGGCCCAAATGGGGCTGGAAAAACCACTCTTTTTAATGTGATTGCGGGTGTCCACGCACCGACGTCTGGTCGTGTAACGATGCAGGGTGAGGCCATCACTGGCCTACCCCCACATGAGCTGTTCCACAAAGGGCTGTTGCGAACCTTCCAAATCGCACATGAATTTTCCTCGATGACTGTGCGCGAAAACCTGATGATGGTGCCCGGTGCCCAATCGGGAGAGACGCTGTGGAATGCATGGTTTGGCCGTAAAGGCATTGCTGACGAGGAACGCGCATTGGGCGAAGCCGCTGATGAAGTGCTCGCTTTCCTGACCATTGATCACCTGACCTATGAAAAAGCGGGCAACCTGTCTGGTGGTCAGAAAAAGCTGCTTGAGCTTGGTCGTACGATGATGGTCGACGCGAAGATCGTGTTTTTGGATGAGGTTGGCGCAGGCGTGAACCGCACCCTTTTGAACACCATCGGTGATGCGATTATCCGACTGAACAAGGAGCGTGGTTACACGTTCGTCGTTATTGAACACGACATGGATTTCATCGGGCGCTTATGTGATCCCGTTATTTGTATGGCTGAAGGCAAAGTTCTCGCTGAAGGCACACTGGCTGAGATTAAAGCCAATGAGCAAGTGATCGAGGCCTATTTGGGCACTGGTTTGAAGAATAAAGACAAGGTGGCGACAGTTTGATGAGGTTGGATTTGAGTTGTTTTGGCCAAATGAAGATGGGTGTTGCGCATGTCTGAACCGTTTTTGATTGGTGATAAGATGACGGGCGGCTACGGCAAAGGCCCCGACATTCTACACGGTTGTACAATCGCTGTCGAACGCGGTGAGATTGCAGTCATTGTTGGCCCAAATGGTGCCGGTAAATCGACTGCCATGAAGGCTTTGTTTGGTATGTTGAACGTGCATTCAGGCGCTGTGCGGCTTGACGGTGAGGACATCACAAAGCTGTCCCCGCAAGATCGCGTCATGAAAGGCATGGGGTTCGTGCCGCAAGTCCGTAATATTTTCACGTCAATGACCGTCGAAGAGAACCTTGAAATGGGGGCTTTCATCCGCGAGGACAACATTAAAACGACAATGGAACAGGTTTATGAACTGTTCCCGATCTTACGCGATAAACGCAATCAGGCAGCGGGCGAATTGTCCGGTGGTCAGCGTCAGCAGGTTGCTGTTGGGCGTGCTTTGATGACCCAACCAAAAGTCTTGATGCTTGATGAGCCGACAGCTGGCGTGTCACCGATTGTCATGGATGAGCTGTTTGACCGCATTATTGAGGTAGCCCGCACCGGAATTCCGATCTTGATGGTGGAACAGAACGCCCGCCAAGCGCTTGAGATTGCGGACAAAGCCTATGTTCTTGTGCAAGGGCGCAATGCCCATACTGGAACAGGAAAAGAACTGCTGGCCAATCCCGAAGTCCGCGCGAGTTTCTTGGGCGGATGATAGTGCAGGCTGTAGCAGCTTTGGCGATAGGCGCGATACCTGCAATGGCCGAGGTTGTGATCTGTGACATGGAAACAGGTCAGCTTGAATTTGTAATTGATCGCAATCACTTCGTGGCACCACTTGATGTGAACGATCCGCCGCGCCGCGCCGCTACTGTTGTTCACTTTGGTGATAAACAATTTCCCGCCACGCCATTCTTAATCGGCGAAACCCGTGGCTTTGAAGCCGAAGGTCTTGGTGGGACAAATACGCTTTTTGTGATGCAACCAGAAGGTAGCGCTGTATTCAGTGATGCACACGCTGGCCTGCGGGTTACTGGAATATGCACCATCCGTGAGGATGATAAATGACAACGAAGGGTCTGATTTAATGGACTATCTGAACGCGATTGTCGCACTTGCCAACTTTGTGATTGTGCCGGGGCTCGCTTATGGTGCCCAGTTGGCAATCGGCGCCCTTGGCGTCACCATGATCTACGGGATATTGCGATTTTCGAACTTTGCCCATGGCGATACGATGGCTTTTGGGACTGCAATTACCATATTGTTTACATGGTTATTCCAGTCATGGGGAATTTCGTTAGGTCCATTACCCACGGCCCTTCTGGCATTACCGTTCGGGATCGCTGGGTGCGCGCTATTATTGCTCGGGACCGACAAGGTTATTTATAAGTTCTATCGCACCGAAAAAGCCAAGCCAGTGATCCTCGTGATTGTGTCACTTGGCGTCATGTTTGTCATGAATGGGCTTGTACGCTTTGTCATCGGGGTACGCGATATCAACTTTTCTGATGGTGAGCGTTTCATCATTTCAGCACGTGATTTCAAAGAGATGACAGGCCTACGCGAAGGTCTTGCGATCAAATCGACGCAAGCGATCACCGTTGTCGTCGCGATCATTGTCATGGCGTTATTATTCTACTTTTTGAACAAAACCCGCACTGGTAAATCAATGCGCGCGTTTTCAGACAACGAAGACCTCGCACTTCTGTCAGGTATTAATCCAGAACATGTTGTGAAGGTGACTTGGTTGATTGTTGCCGCACTTGCGACGACCGCGGGGGTTTTATACGGCTTAGATAAGTCATTTAAAGCATTCACATATTTTCAGCTTTTGCTACCGATTTTCGCTTCAGCTATCGTTGGCGGCATTGGCAGTCCAGTCGGTGCAATTGCTGGGGGGTTCACGATTGCCTTTGCAGAGGTCACAATCACCTACGCTTGGAAGAAGGTGTTGGTTTACGCCCTGCCCGAGCCGTTAGAGCCGGACTCTCTCGTCCAACTATTGTCCACGGACTATAAATTTGCGGTCAGCTTTGCGATCTTGATCATCGTGCTGCTGTTCAAGCCGACAGGCCTGTTTAAGGGGCAATCAATATGACCTTTTCATTACGCAACACGTTCCTCGTTCTGTTTGTCGCCGGACTATATATTCTGGAAGGCGGAACTGATTTCTGGATTTTCAGTGGGTCTTGGGATTCAGCCCTGAAGATGCTGAATTTTGCCTTTATTGCAGCGATCATGGCCCTGGGTGTTAACCTTCAGTGGGGTTTTGCTGGATTGTTTAACGTTGGAATCATGGGGTTTGTCGCCCTTGGTGGGTTGGCTGCTGTGCTTATCTCGATGCCACCAACCGAAGGCGCAATGGCTGCCGGCGGCTGGCGTGTCTTGCTCGGTCTGATCATGGGTGCTGCGACCATCGTTCTGACAGTCTTGATGCGCGCTAAAATGGCACCGGGCGGTGCACGTGTTTTGGCGACGCTTGTTTTATTGATCGGTGGCTTTTTCCTGTTTCGGTGGGTGTTTGATGGTGGTGTTGCTGGGATTGAGGCGATCAATCCTGCCTCGACGGGCAATATTGGTGGCCTTAACTTTGGCGGCGAAAATTATCGAGACTATGGTTGGATCACAGTCCTGTCTTGGCCTGTTGGTGGCTTGTTTGCTGCAGGGGCTGCGTGGATCATCGGAAAAACGGCCCTTGGCCTGCGGTCAGATTACCTTGCCATTGCGACCCTTGGCATTGCTGAGATCATCCTTGCAGTCATCAAAAATGAGGATTGGTTATCGCGCGGTGTGAAGAACGTGACTGGCATGCCGCGACCTGTGCCATATGAGATAGACCTGCAAAATGACCCGAGCTTTATTGAGCGTGCGGCGAGTTGGGGTCTAGATCCTGTCACAGCCTCAACCCTCTATGTGAAAATTGGGTATTCTCTGATCTTTGCCGTTTTCTTGATTATACTGCTGTGGCTTGCGCAACGTGCTCTTAGCTCCCCTTGGGGTCGGATGATGCGTGCTATTCGCGACAATGAAACAGCAGCTGAGGCGATGGGTAAAAACGTGACAGCCCGCCACTTGCAGATTTTCATTCTGGGGTCTGCTGTTTGCGGCATTGCAGGTGCGATGATGGTCACAATTGATGGCCAGTTGACGCCCACGTCGTATCAACCGCTGCGCTTTACCTTCCTCATTTGGGTAATGGTGATTGTGGGTGGGTCGGGCAATAACTTTGGTTCTGTCCTTGGTGGTTTCTTGATTTGGTGGCTTTGGGTCATGGTTGAGCCGCTTGGTCTGTGGATCGCGGACGTGACAACAGCAGGCCTTGATCCAACCAATTGGTTCGCCATCCGAATGTCCGAATTTGGTGCACATATGCGGCTCTTGACGATGGGCGTTGTGATGCTTTTGGTCTTGCGCTTCAGTCCGCGTGGCCTGATGCCAGAGAAGTAGTGGCGATTGACGTAATGACGCGTTAGAAGGCCCAAATGTAGTTTGCTTTGAGGGTCCAATGGCGCTGATTTTCCGCTGGTTGATGCGAATAATGACAGGGCTAATTGTCCTGTCTGTCACGGCGTTTGCTTTGACCTATTATTTCGCATCTAGGTCCCTGCCTATCTATAATGCGACTGAGGGCGTCGTGGGTATCGCGGCTCCAGTCGAGATCGTGCGCAATAACGCCAACGTGCCCCATATTTTTGGTGAAACCGACGCTGATGTGTATTTCGCGCTTGGCTACGTACACGCCCAAGACCGGATGTGGCAAATGACGATGCTGCGCCGCACGGCCCAAGGACGCTTGTCAGAGTTGTTCGGTGAGCGGACGCTGCCGATAGACAAACTGCTGCGTCACCTTGATTTATATAGGACTGCAACAGAGTCTGTCGCGGATCAGGACCCACAAACCACTGTCGCGCTTGAGGCCTATGCAGATGGCGTTAACGCTTGGTTTGGAAAGGTAAATGAGGGCGCTCGTGGGCGCGGTGCCCCTGAGATGTGGATGTTCAACCACGCAATTTCCCCTTGGCAACCAGCAGACAGTATTGCGGTGATCAAATTGATGGCCTTGCAATTGTCGTCGCATATCGAAAATGAAGTTCTGCGCGCGCGCACGTCATTGTTGTTACCTTCTGAGCGTGTGGAAGACATCCTTGCCGACGACCCCAGTGATGGCACCGCAACGCTGCCTGAATACGCGCAACTGATCCCCAATGTCCCCCGATATGCAGCCAATACCCGCGCACCTTATGATCCGTTGTCGCCAGTGAAACCTGCACCATTGGCTGGTGCGTCTAACGCTTGGGCCGCTGGGCCAAGCAGGTCTGCAACAGGTGGCACATTGCTTGCCAATGATCCTCACCTTGGCCTCACAGCGCCGACAATTTGGTATCTTGCGCGACTAGAGCTTTCGACTGGTGGTGTCATTGGTGGTACAATCCCGGGCGTTCCTGCCATTATGACGGGCCGCAGCGACAGTCTCGGCTGGGGTATTACATCCAGTTATCTGGACGACCAAGATTTGTTCATTGAGGAAATCAATCCAAACAACAGCGATGAATATCGCACACCAAATGGTTGGGCCCCGTTTACCGCGCGTGACAGCATTATTAACGTCCGCGATAGTACTGCTGTGACAGTGCGGTTGCGTGCGACTGAGAATGGACCAGTTATACCCGGTGATCAGTTTGATCTTGCGACGATCACTCCTCCGGGCCATGTCACGTCACTGGGATGGACGGCATTATCGCGTGATGACACCACCATGTCCGCAGCTATTTTACTGATGCAAGCCAAGACGGTAGATGACGCTTTTGAGGCGGCCGAGGGCTATATTGCCCCTTCGCAAAACCTGACTGTCGCTGATCGCACGCGTGTCGGCCTCAAAACGATTGGGGCAAACCCTGCCCGTACGCCGGACCATCAAAGTCAAGGGCGCCTGCCTAGCTTTGGGTATATCGACACAAATCGCTGGTATGGACGCCTGCCCTTTGCTGACAATCCTGAATTCATTGACCCACCGGGCGACATTCTGGGCAATACCAACAACAAAACAACGAATAAGCCTTTCCCAAATCACGTGTCGTATGTCTGGGGTGACACACAGCGGATCAATCGCTGGCAGCGACTTATGCAGGCCCGTGAGCTTCACACACGCGAAAGTTTCATCGAGGCCCAGTTGGATACGGTGAGCTTTACGGCGCGATCACTTCTGCCCCTCATCGGTGCAGATCTTTGGTTTACCGGCGAACCAGCCACCGATGGATCGCCAGCCCACCGCCGCCAACAAGCACTAGAGCTTTTGGCAGCGTGGAACGGTGAGATGAACGAACACCTACCAGAGCCGCTGATTTATGCCGCTTGGCTGCGTGAGTTGCAGAAGCGTCTGACACGCGACGAACTTGGACCGCTGTCCTCAGAGTTTACACATGCAAACCCGCTATTTATCGAACGGGTCTATCGCAATATCGAAGGTGCATCTGTGTGGTGTGATGTAAAGCAGTCCGCGCCTGTAGAGACATGCACAGACATGTCACGCAAAGCCCTTGATGACGCGCTCATTTGGATCGACGAAAACCAAGGTACGACGATTGCGGCCCTGCGCTGGGGCGATGCCCATCAGGCAACACACGATCATCCCGTTCTTGGGAATGTCCCGCTGCTTGGTTGGTTTGTGAACATTCGCCAATCAACATCGGGCGGCGACAACACGTTGCAACGCGGCAAGACTTCCGGCACAGGTCCAAAACCGTTTCGAAACGTTCATGCCGCTGGATATCGTGGGGTCTACGACTTTGCCGATCCAGATAGTTCCGTGTTCGTCAGTGCAACGGGTCAATCTGGGCATCCGTTGTCGCGATATTATGACAATCTTGGTGAGTTGTGGCGCCGTGGGGAATATATCCCGATGTCATTAGACCCCGCTTTGGCGCGCGCAGCGGCTGTCGGGACCACTGTCCTGACACCCTTAGCTGAGACGACCGAAACAGGATTGCGTTAGTTCTACGAATGGACCGGCGTAGGCAATCAAGACGTATCTATCTTGCCCACCGAACAAACGAGATAAGCTTACAATTTTGATTGAAGCAGCTAAGGTCGACCTAATCCCGAGTTGTGCAGATGGAGCACTTTGTAAGGTGCAACATTGGATTCATCCAAAGATGATCATTTAGGACAAAATGAAGGTGCAGATTTTAGGAACTTCGCAATTATAGACGCACAAATCGCTCTTTTTGCAGCGATGTCCAAAAGACCGTCATTGCATAACCATCATCTGTCTGTGCGTCGTCAGTCACAATGCCTTGCTCAAACAACCAAGCCCGTTCTCTGCCTTGTGCAAAACTAAGCGTTAACACCACTTCGGTACGCGGATCCTTGAGCTTACCAGCAAGATCATCAAGCAGCTCTTCCAAACCGTCACCAGTAATAGAGGACACTGCATATAGCTCTTCTGTGCGGTCCGCCTTAGTTTTGATGGCCTCACGTGTGTCGTCATCAAGACGGTCAATCTTGTTCCAGACCTCAACCAGCGGTGATCCCTCAGCGACGCCAAGAGACTCAAGAATGAGCATAACATCCTTGGACTGTTCTTCAGATTGCGGGTGACTGATGTCGCGCACATGCACGATAAGATCCGCATCAAGGACTTCTTCCAATGTCGCCCGGAAGGCTGCCACCAACTCTGTCGGCAAATCACTGATAAAACCAACGGTGTCGGACATGATGACATCATCACCAGACGGAAGTGTAATTTTTCGCATCGTTGGGTCGAGTGTGGCGAACAGCATGTCCTTGGCAAAGACATCCGCACCAGTCAAACGGTTGAACAGCGTGGATTTACCAGCGTTGGTATACCCAACAAGGGCGACAATAGGATATGGAACTTTTGCGCGCGCCGCACGGTGAAGTGTCCGGGTTTTGACAACCTTATCAAGGTTCTGGCGTAGAGTCTTCAACTGTAAATCGATAGCACGGCGATCTGATTCGACCTGTGTTTCACCAGGACCACCGACAAAACCGAGGCCACCACGTTGACGTTCAAGGTGGGTCCAAGCCCTCACAAGACGTGTCCGCTGATAGGATAGCGCCGCCATCTCAACCTGCAAAACGCCTTCTGCTGTGCGGGCGCGGTCGCTGAAAATCTCAAGGATCAGACCAGTACGATCGAGGAGTTTTACGTCCCAAGCCTTTTCAAGGTTGCGTTGCTGGACGGGGCTGACGTGCCCATCGACAAGCACCAATTCAACCTCTGCCGCCTGCATACGCTGCTTTAGTTCTTCAACTTTGCCTTTGCCGAAAAGCATACCGGCATTCATTTTAGGCAAGCGAATGACCTCGGCCCCAACAACCTCAAGATTTGGCATAGCAGCAGCAAGCGACACAGCTTCTTCCAAAGCGGGTTCCGCCAAGCGCCGATTATTGATAGTTTTTACATCTGGGTGAAGTACCCATGCCCGGGTGATAGGCTGGCCGAGTTCAAGCAAAGTTATTCTTCACCTTCATAAAGGGAGATTGGCTGCGCTGGCATAATTGTAGAAATAGCGCTTTTGTAAACCAATTGGGACTGACCATCGCGACGCAAAAGCACGCAAAAACTATCAAACCAAGTGATGACGCCCTGCAATTTGACACCGTTGACCAAAAAAATTGTGACCGGAACTTTAACTTTCCGAACGTGGTTTAGAAATGCATCTTGAAGATTCGCTTTATCGGAGGCCATTGATGAACCCTTTTTTTATTATTATAGCCGAAAACGGCAGTCACTTTTCCGCGTAAACACAGTATGTCCTGCGTCATCGTGATATTAAACCCCTGAAATGAAGGGCGTTGTAACGTTCAGGTCCGCCAAATCTCAGGATTAAATAATGCGATAATCGCCAGCGTCTCCAACCGTCCCAACACCATTGCCATAGCAAGAATGACTTTGGCGAGGTCTGGAATGCCAGAATACGCAATTGGTGTCTCTGCGGCCACAATCGCCAATGGCCCTGTAGTGGAGAGTGCAGAAACGGCAAGAACCATCGCCGTTTCAAACTGTACGCCAGTCAGCGACAACATAACCATAACCGCGGCGATGCTTACCGCAAAGAGCATAAAGAATATCCACGAAATATAGGCACCCTTGCGCCGAATGCGCCGCGCTTCGCGACCACCACCACCAATTGAGGATGGATGAACCAAGCGTTCCAGCTCGCGTTCACTATGGCGATAAAGCGCATACACGCGCAGCAATTTAATACCGCCTGCTGTTGTTGCAACGCCGCCACCGATCAGCGCGAGGCCCGCAAGCAACAGGCCGGGTGTCGGCAACCCCGTCCAGTTTGTGGTCTCAACCCAGTCAGCGGATTCAAATCCAGTCGTCGTTAAAAACGATGCCACCGTGAACAGCGCGCCCCAAAGGGCCTGAAAGCTAGTGCCAAACTCTGTCTGGGTGCTGTCATCCAGCACCGCAACAAAGTGGCGCAAGAACAAAAATATAGTCGCCAAAATGATAAGAGATACACCAATTTTAAACTCTGGGTCGCGATACCACGACCCTTCGTTTTCACCCGACAGGCCACTGCTATAAACCAAACGGCTGATCGCAATGATGAAGAAGCAAAAAACCAGTAGTTCCCCCCAAAAGCCAGACGCTGCGTAATAGAACCCACCGATGGGTGTAATACCCGACGTCGAAAGCACCGCCATCGCATGGCACAAAGCAACATATGAATATTCGCCCAGCAACGTCAGTCCAGCCCATAATGCGACAGTGAGCACCACATAAATTGGTGTCAAACGCAGCGCAAAGCGGGTCATACGTTCACTTGCATCCATAACCCGCGTTTCTTGGGCCGCCCCAGACGTAGAGCCACGCCCCGCCAGAGATGTCGCGCGCACTTCGAATCCACCAAGATTCATTGGCGCAAAAATAGAGATAGCAGCAATCCAAACAAGCAACCCGCCAAGCCAACCAACGATTGAACGCCACAAATGCAAAGCGGGCGTTAACCTATCGGCGTTATCATACAAAGTTGCACCGGTCGTCGTGAAGCTAGACACCATTTCGAACCAAGCGTTGAGTAAAGTTGTCGTTTCAACCGCTTCATAAAATGGAATCGCGAACATTAACGGGAGCACGGTGAAGGCTGCTAACAATGTCAAAAGCTGGCTGCGCGCCACATTTTTTGGCTGATATCCTGCCGTGGCTAACCCCATGACAAACGTGAGGGTCCCAAACAAAAGGAACCCATAAAAGAAGACCCGCATTGTGGTGTAGTCGCCTAACGAAAGCCCAAACGCTGACGGAACGATCATTGCAGCAGAGCCGATTCCCATTAAAACCACAAAGAATGGGACGTGGGTCTTCTTTTTGGACATCAGAAGAAATCAATTGTCACTTGCAGGAGCCGTTCAACTTCTGGCACGTCTGCTGACATTGCAAAAATCGAGATGACGTCGCCCTCTTCGATGCGGGTCTCTCCGTTAGGCTTCAACATTTTGTCGCCCTTTAAGACGCCACCAACCAAGACACCTTCTGGAAAGGCTATATCCCTAATTTTTTTGCCAGCGATAGACGACGTACTGAGGACTTGGGCTTCGATAACTTCTGCCTCGGCATCACCAATCGAATAGACGCCGCGCACTCGGCCGTGGCGAATGTGCCGCAAGATTGAGGATACGGTCGTCGCACGCGGGTTGATATAGGCATCAACGTCAAGCGGTCCCATCAAAGGGATCAATGTCGGATCGTTGATCAGGCAAATCGCCATCTTGCAGCCCATCTCTTTGGCACGCACCGACGTCAGCAAGTTGGTTTTGTCGTCATCAGTTACCGCAAGAATGGCATCAGCTTTGCCAATATTGGCTTCTTCTAACAAAGCAGAATCAAGCCCATCGCCATGCAAAACAATCGTACGATCCAAGGCGTCGGCGGCATGTTCTGCCACGGTTCGGTCCTTCTCAATGACTTTAACCCGAATGCGATCTGTCCGTTCCTCGAGCTGTTTGGCAACACCAAGACCAACATTGCCACCGCCCACGATGACAATCCGCTCTTGCTTGGCATGTGTTTTGCCGAAAATTTCCAGCGACCGTGTCAGGTCTTCGGTGTTGGTGAAGATATAACAATCATCACCCACAAAAACCTGATCACGCGGTGATGGCACGAACAAAACCCCGTCACGCCGTATCCCAACAACAATAGCGCGTAAGGTTGAAAAGAGGTCCGTAAGTTGCCGCAAAGGCGTATTAATGACTGGACAGTCCACATCAATATGAATGCCAATAAGCTGGGCTTTACCTTCAAGAAAGCTCTCTGTATCGAAAGCCGCTGGCGATGCTAACCGCTGCAAAGCGGCCTCAGCAACTTCCTTTTCTGGTGAAATCACAACATCGATGGGCATATGATCACGCCGGTAAAGATCAGTATAGATTGCCTCTAAGTAATTCTGTGCCCGTAAACGCGCGATTTTGCGCTGCACCGAAAAAACAGAATGCGCGACCTGACAGGTTACCATGTTCACTTCATCAGAATGCGTTGCCGCGATAATCATATCGGCGTCCCGCGCCCCTGCCCGGTCAAGCACATCTGGATAGCTAGCAAAACCTGCAATGCCTTGAACATCAAGCGTCTCAGTCGCGCGACGTACCAATTCTGGGTTATTATCAACGACAGTTACGTCATTGTTTTCCCGAGATAAGTGGCGGGCAATTTGCCAGCCAACTTGCCCGGCACCGCAGATAATTACTTTCACGGCGTTTCGCCCTCAAGATATGCCACCCGTGCACCCGCTTTTGATGTTGTGGCGACACCCAACGACTTTAATTTGCGATGCAATGCTGACCGTTCCATCCCCACAAATGAAGCAGTCCGACTAATATTACCGCCAAAACGGTTAATTTGCGTGAGCAAGTATTCACGTTCAAACAGCTCTCTCGCTTCGCGCAGCGGCAATGTTGCAAGCCCACCGGACAAAACGATCCGGCCTTCATCAGCGGGGCCTTCGTCTGATGAGGGCAGCTCTTTTGCGCTGATGTCACTGTTGCTTTCGCCAAGAATGAGAACCCGCTCTACGACATTTTTAAGCTGACGCACGTTACCCGGCCATTGCATCGTTTGGAGAAGCGCGCGGGCGTCCTCAGCCAAGGCACGCAGTGGCAGACCTTGCGCCTTGTTGAGCATTTCGATGAAATACTCTGCCAGAAGCGGAATATCCTCGCGGCGTTCTTCAAGGCTTGGTACGGCAATTGGGACAACGTTCAGGCGATGAAAAAGCTCTTCACGGAACACCCCTGCATCAATTTCGGTGGGCAAGTCTTTGGTAGTACTCGAAATAACACGCAAATCAACTTCAACATTCTCAGTGCCACCAACGCGCTGGAACGTTTGGTCAACCAAAACACGCAGAATTTTCGATTGGGTCCCAAGTGGCATATCAGCGATCTCGTCAAAGTAGATCACACCGCCATTTGCCTGTTCCAGCAACCCTTTTTCGACGCCTTTTGCTGGCGATTCACGACCAAACAACACTTCTTCCATACGATCAGGTTCAACAGATGCAGACGTCACCGTCACGAAAGGCGCATCAGCACGGTTTGAATTGGTGTGGATATAACGTGCAGCAATTTCCTTGCCAGCACCTGCGGGGCCAGTCAACATCACGCGACCATTCGATTTTGTCACTTTGTCGAGGTTGCCTTTCAACATGCGGAAGGCAGCGCTATCACCCAGCATGTCGGTATTACCTGCGTCGCCACGTCTCAGCGCGACGTTTTCACGACGCAAGCGCGATGTTTCCATTGCCCTGCGGACAACGACGAGCAGCTGATCGATGTTAAACGGTTTTTCAATGAAATCGTAAGCACCTTGCTTGATCGCAGCGACCGCAATCTCAATGTTACCGTGCCCTGAAATGATGACGACCGGTACGCCCGGATGGTCCCGCTTCACTGCTTTAAGTATGTCGATACCATCCATATTGCTGTCTTTGAGCCAAATATCGAGGATCATAAGTGCCGGTGCCTCAGCCTCAATCTGAGCCATGCAGTCATCAGATGTACCTGCAAGTCTTGTCGTAAAGCCTTCGTCGATCAGGATATCCGAAATAAGCTCTCGGATATCGCGTTCATCATCAGTAATCAGAATATCGCCCATGTGTTCCCTCATGCTGGTATTTTTTTGGCCACAACACCAAGTGGTGCAATTGGCAGTGTAATGATGGCACAGGCACCCGCGTGGGTGTGGCCGTCGAAAATGGTCGCGTCCGTCAACGTCAAAGTGCCGCCGTGTTCTTCAATAATCTTCTTCACGATCGGCAACCCAAGCCCGGTCCCCTTTTCGCGTGTCGTAACGTACGGCTCAAACAAGCGAGCCCTGTCTTCTGGCAAGCCAATACCATTATCTTGAATAGTAATTTGGCACATATCTTCGGCTACCATCATCATCACCCGAATTTCAGGCCGTAAGATAGTTACTTTTCCTTTTTGCTGACCGCTCTCAATGGCTTCACCAGCGTTCTTAATCAAGTTTGTAAGCGCCTGCGAGATCATTGTACTGTCGATATCAGCCCTGACAATCTCATCCGGTAAGTCAGCAACGATCGTCACGTTTGGCTGGCCTGCTTCCTGCAAAATGACAGCATCACGAACGAGGGTCACCAAATCATTCTCACGCAACTCGGGCTCTGGCATCCGCGCAAACTTGGAAAATTCGTCAACGATGCGCCGTAAGTCATTAGTTTGGCGGACTATCACATCCGTCATTTGGTCAAGTTTTTCAGCGTCTTCCCCCACCTGCGACCGAAACTTGCGTTTAATACGTTCGGCGGACAATTGGATTGGTGTCAGTGGGTTCTTGATCTCATGGGCAATCCGCTGCGCGACATCGCCCCAAGCAGCCATGCGTTGCGCGCTAACAAGATCAGTCACATCATCAAATGCCACAACGTATCCTTCAAGGTCCCCAATCTCGTTCCGACGCGGCGCCATACGCACAAGCAGGCTTTCTTGCTTTCCGTCTCGAATGAGATTGATCTGCTCTTGTACGACCGAGCGTTCACCGGAAAAAAGCTTGCCAAAAAGTGGCTCGAATTCTGGGACAGTGATCGCCAACGCACCTTGTGTTTGATTTGGACCAACAGCCAGCAGCCGTTCGGCTGACTTGTTCACAAACGTCACATTGCCGTCAGCATCTAGCCCAACGACCCCTGAAGTGACGGAACTGAGCACTGAATCAAACAAGCGTCTGCGCAGTTCAGTTGTGTTATTTGTCTCGACCAATTCGTCTCTTTGTCGCTTTAGCTGGGTCGTCATTTGGTTGAAATAATACCCAAGTTGCGCAATTTCGTCGTCGCCATCGTCTTCAATTACACGGACATCAAGATCACCGGCCCCAACCCGCTGCGACGCAGATACAAGCCGCCCCACAGGACGTGCAAGGCGTTCGGCAAACCACAGGCCCAGCCAGATTGCCGCCAAGATCAAAATGACCGCAAACCCAAGATATAAAAGGCCAAATTGAAATAGCCAGCGCCCACGTTCGTTCTCAAGCTGGTCATAAAGTGCATAGGTTTCTTTAGTTTTATCCAGAAGAAACAGCACAGATCCATCAACTTCGCGCGTGATATACAAATACCTATCAACAAAAGCCGCCAGCGGGATGAGCGCCCGGAACTCGTTGTTGGCAGCATCCTCGATTATTGCAATGCCCGCCTCAAGTGCTTCTGCAAAATCTGCAGCGCTTGGCACCTCAAAATCGAAACGATACGAACTCTCATCTCTTGCAACAATCTCACCACCACTGTCGATTACAAAGGCCTCGGTCAGACTACTATCAATCTGAACTTGAACTGCACGCAGCGTTTGTGCAGTTTCAGCTTGGCTCATGAAAAAAGTTTTTGTCCGCTCTTGGTTGAGGTAACGCGCAAGTCCAAACCCGTCTCGCGTCAACTCACTGCGGTGCTCAAATTCATAGGCTTGTGCCGTCGAAAGCGACGTGCTGACCACGTTGCGAACACGCTCGGAAAACCAGCTTTCAAGACCAAGATTGATCGAAAGCATCGCAAAAATTGCTACAAGCACTGTTGGGATTAAAGCCAAAAGGCCAAAAACACCTGTTAAACGTAAGTGCAAGCGGGACCCAGCAGATTTCGCACGTCGCGCTGCAATCATTTGCGCAACACGGCGCAGCACAAGAACCGCAACGACAAGAACATAGACAAGATCTGCCAGCAGTACCAACCGCAGCATTGGCGACGATCCGCCCTGATCAAGCGGTCCAAGAACGTAAAACGTGAGCGCGGCCAAAATTGGCCCAAGCATGACCAAGCCAAGCGTGAACGCGTTCTGTACCCGCCGCCGACGGGACCAGCGACTCAGTCGCGAAACATCAATGCCCAAAAGGGTACGCTGTGCGCGCATTGCCCTGTCTTCCCACGGGGTTACCCCCGCAATACCGCCGAGTTATGTGGTCCTTGCCAAAAGCACTGCGCCTTTGGGGCCACGGTTATGTTGCGGTTTTACATCAACTTACGACGGCGTGTCACGCGAATATCGAGGTCTATGATCTTCTTGCGAAGAGTATTTCGATTAATTCCTAATAAATCAGCGCATTTTGCTTGGTTTCCTGCTGTGGCATCAAGCGCAATCTCGATCAATGGCCCTTCGACCTCCTTTAGGATTCGGTTGTACAGTCCGGGTGCTGGCAGTTCACCCCCGTGTAAATCAAAGTATCGACGCAAGTGTTTTGCAACTGATCCTGACAGCTTGTCCGTATTGTTTACTGATAAATGAGGTTCCATCGCCGGTTGATTTCCCAGTACCATCTCAACCTCGGGCCGCGATATTTCTTCTTCGCTCGCTGTGAACACAAGGCGTTTGACTGCGTTCTCTAGCTGGCGGACATTTCCCGGCCAACTGTAGGCGCGGATTAGTGCCAATGCGCTCTCACTCACCCGACGCAAAGGCGCGCCATCACGTTCGGCCCGGCCCAGAAAATGATCAGCCAACAATGGTATGTCGTCCACACGTTCGCGCAGCGGCGGCACAGCAATTGTCACGCCACCAAGCCGGTAAAACAGGTCCTCACGAAACTCGCCAGATTCGATAAGGCCAGCCAAATCCGTCCGGGATGTCGCTAAGATACGTGGGGCAGTGTCGCCGAGACTATCAAGCATCCTCACAATCTTTGCCTGCGCCAAATCGTCTAGATCGCTCACTTCATCGAACAAAAGAGAGCCACCGCGCGCGCGCGCCAAAACTGAATTCGCCCCATCCATGCCATCTAAGTCCACAGCAGACGCGCTTACAAACGGCAAATTTCGGCGATCAGAGAAATCGTGAATCGCTTTCGCAATCAGAGATTTACCCGTCCCACTTTCACCCGTGACCAGAACAGGCATCGACGTATTCATTACCCGCGCGACAAGCCGGTAAAGCCCCTGCATCGCGGGTGTGCGACCAACAAGCGGGAGGTCAGACGTCGCACTCGCGCTACCTTCTGGTCGCTGCTGTGGGACACGACGCTTGATCTCAAGTGCACGGGCCGCCCGTTTCATCAAGTCAGGCAGATCAAATGGCTTTGGAAGATAGTCGTAAGCGTCTGCTTCTGCTGCCTGAATCGCAGTCATTATTGTGTTTTGAGCAGAAATCACGATGACTGGTAACCCCGGTCGCGCTGCTGAGATCAGTGGTAATTGCTCAAGCCCGTTTCCGTCTGGCATCACCACATCAGAGATCACAAGATCACCTTTGCCCTCTTCTACCCACCGCATCAGGGTCACCAAAGACGATGTCGCATGAACCTTGCAGCCCGCGCGCGTCAATGCTTGCGTCAGCACTGTCCGAATCGTGCGATCATCATCAGCAACGAGCACTGTTCCGTCCATCAGGTCTGTCCTTCTTCAAGTATGTCGTCAGTTTGTGCCACGGGCAAAGACACCCGAAACGTCGTGCGCCCCGGCGTGCTATCAACCGAAATCCAGCCACCGTTTTCGCCAATCAGCTTAGAAACAAGCGCAAGACCAAGCCCCGTCCCATTCTCGCGACCCGAGACAAAGGGTTCAAAAATGTCATTGGCAATTCCTGGTGGCAAGCCCGGTCCATCGTCAATAATTTCGATTTGCAATGGCAACTGGGCTGTCGTGCCATCCAATCGCGACACCCGCAAAGAGGGGTCATAGAATGTGTGTAACGTAATTTTTCCACCCGGCCCACCGACCTCTGCCGCGTTTTTGATTAAGTTTAGCAAAACTTGCAAAAGCTGGTCTGAATCAGCCTTTGTGGATGGCAGGGAGGGGTCATAGTCTTCCACGAACATCATATGCGCGGCAACACCCACTGACGCTGAACGCCGCGCCCGATCAAGGACGTCGTGAATATTTACAGTTACAAGATTTGGTGGCTGCAGATTGCCAAATTGTTCAACCTGTTCAAGAAGCTTCACGATCCTGCGGCTTTCAACCACGATCAGATCGGTCATCTCTTGATCTTCGGACGTTAGCCCCATCGAAAGTAGTTGTGCCGCGCCAGTGATTCCCGCCAGTGGGTTCTTAATCTCATGCGCGAGCATTTCAGCCATACCAATCGCCGATTTTGCGGCCTTAGAGGAATTCTCATTTTGCACCAATCGACTCGCAATTTCACGCGGACTGATCATCATGATCATTGCGTCGTCTGTGCCCTGAAGCGGTGCAATCTGCACATTGCAATGCATGGGCGCGCGCATACCTGACCCCACATCAACATCATTCACGAACAGCGAGGTCCGGTTCCGCCTTGCCCGCGCGAAAGCGAGTTCAAGAGGCGCATTAATCATCACCTTTTCCCACAAGTTCGCACCATTCAGAACCTTTGCTGAAAGGTTCAGAAATGTCTCAGCGGCACCGTTGCTGGCCATGATGACGTCGTCCCCATCAAGTAAAAGTGCTGGAACTGGGAGCGATGACCAAAGGGCTGCGTCGTTAATCATGCGGCAACCTGCTTGGTGGTGGTCAGCGCGTCAGGCAATAATCTCAGCACCTGCGCAGGATCTTTATCCATCAGAATCGCCTTGCGAAGCGCTGTCTCAGTCTGAGCATCATCCATGTACCATCCAAGATGTTTACGCGACACCTTGCGACCCATCTCCACACCGTAGAACGTCAGCATTGCCTCGTAGTGCGCTGATACTAGACCTATAAGATCATTTCCTTGCGGTGGGTCCATTACAACACCACCCGCAAGTTCGGCCGCTACTTGCGCCAACTTCCAAGGCCGACCTTGCGCCCCACGTCCGATCATTATGCCGTCCGCATGCGATAATTTCAGCGCCTGCATGCCGGTTTGCGCGTCTACAATGTCACCATTTGCGATGACGGGAATGCTTACGGCGTCTTTGATTTGGCGAATGGCCGCCCAATCAGCTGCCCCTTTGTAGAACTGACACCGAGTCCGACCATGAATTGTGACCAGCCTAATACCAGCATCCTCAGCTCGTTTTGCCACCAACGCGGCGTTGAGAGAATCGTGATCCCATCCCAGACGGGTTTTTAACGTGACGGGTATGTCCACTGCGGCAACCACTGCTTCAATCAACGACAATGCGTGATCAGGGTCTTTTAACAAAGCAGACCCAGAATAGCCCGTTGTCACGCGTTTAGCGGGACAACCCATGTTGATATCAATGATCGCAGCCCCATTGCCTGCAACAATTTTTGCAGCCTCAGCCATCCATTGCGCGTCACGCCCAGCAAGCTGCACAGCCGTGCCGTCTTGGTCAAATCCAAGCTCGGCACGTTCGCGCACGCCGGGCTTGGCTTGCACCATCTCTTGTGACGCGACCATCTCACTAACGACCCAAGATGCACCGAAAGATGCAACCAGTTGGCGAAACGGCAGGTCCGTGATTCCCGCAAGCGGCGCTAAGACCACAGGGGTACAATCAGACTTACCGTTAATGATATCGAGGAAATCGTGGCTCACACATGCCTGCTTTCAGTTGAAGATATACAAAATTTACCTGTCTTGATCCCAAACAACAACTCCCCGCGCACAAAAAAGCAGCGTAATTTATAATATGCATAAAAATTAATCGCATTGACTATGCAAATGTCGGAATTGCGTCGGTGGTAGGGAACGCCTACACCTATCGAGATACAAAGGATAACCAATGACAACTGCTGCCATCATCGTTGCTGCCGGTCGCGGTACGCGCGCAGGGGGTGATATTCCCAAGCAATGGCAACAGCTTGGTGATAAATCCGTCGCTGCACATGCTCTTGGCCACTTTGCCAATCACCCCAAAGTTGATCATTTGGTCCTCGTTTTGCATACCGATGATTTTGACAGCACATTTTGGCCCCGTGACCATCCCATGATTGTGACAAAGGGTGGCGCAACCCGCAGTCAGTCCGTGCTTAACGGTCTGCGGGCCGTTCCCGATGGCACAACCCGCGTCCTCATTCATGATGCTGCCCGCCCACACGTATCTGCCGCGCTGATTGATCGTGTCCTGTCGGCGCTAGATACCAATGTTGCTGCAGCCCCGGCGGTTACTGTGACCGATACGCTTTGGCATGGCGCAGGCGATCATGTGATCGGCACGCAAGATCGCGCCGGGCTGTATCGTGCACAAACACCGCAAGGGTTTCATCTGGCCCCTTTGCTGGCCGCTTATGCCGCCCATCCCGAAGCTACCGATGACGTCACCATTGCGCGCCTTGCTGGGCTAGACGTGGCCATTGTTCCGGGCGATGAGGATAATCTGAAAATTACCGGCCCGGATGATCACGCCCGCGCCGTCCGTATCTTAGGGACTAAAATGGATATACGACTTGGCAATGGCTACGATGTGCACCGTTTTGGTGATGGCGATCATGTGTGGCTATGTGGCGTAAAAATTAAACATACCCGTAGCTTACAAGGTCATTCTGATGCAGATGTTGGGATGCACGCAGTTACAGACGCGATTTACGGGGCATTGGGTCAAGGCGACATTGGACAGCACTTTCCGCCAAGCGATCCACAGTGGAAAGGCGCCTCTAGCCATATTTTCTTGGAACACGCGGTTGAATTGGCGCGCGCTGAGGGGTTTGAGGTTTCTAACGTGGATTGCACGTTGGTCTGCGAATACCCGAAGATCGGCCCACATCAGACTGAAATGAAAGCACAAATGGCGAAAATTATGGGAATAGATGCTTCAAGGGTGAGCGTGAAGGCCACAACCTCAGAACGGCTTGGGTTCACTGGTCGCTCAGAAGGGATCGCGAGCCTTGCTACAGCCGCGTTGATCAAACAATGAGCAATCTCATCGCAACGTTCTTTTATATCGGCCACTTACGACCTGCGCCCGGCACTTGGGGATCATTCGCGGCACTGCCCGCCGCGTTAATCCTTTACGCGGTTGGTGGTCCTTGGGCCGTGGTGATCGGGGTTTTCGTCACCTATGTCCTCGGCCATTGGGCCACGACCGTTGAGACACGGGGCAAAGACAACCACGATCCATCTGAAATTGTGATTGATGAGGTCTGCGGTCAGTGGATCGCGCTGCTACCAGTCTTGTTTGGTGCTGCAAATAATAGTGTTCCCGTGCTGGATTTGTGGCCCGGTTGGATTGCGGCGTTTGTGCTGTTTCGCCTGTTTGATATTACAAAGGTCGGCCCTATTGGCTGGGCGGATAAGCGTGATGATGCAACGGGTGTGATGTTGGACGATGTGGTTGCTGGTGTTTTCGCAGCAATTTGTGTGATCATCCTAGCCGGCCTATATCACGTCGTGCTCCCATGATTGCCGCTGACCTGTTGGAGATCGCCCGTTCAAAAGGCGTGATGATTACAACCGCCGAAAGCTGCACAGGTGGATTGATTGCAGTTGCAATTACTGAAATCCCGGGTAGCTCTGCAATGTTTGACCGTGGATTTGTGACTTACAGCAATGACGCCAAAACTGAGATGCTGGGCGTGCCGTTCACCCTCATCACCGACCATGGCGCCGTGTCCCAGCCCGTCGCAGAAGCTATGGCGCAGGGCGCGCTGTCGCGCTCAAAGGCCGGTATTGCGATATCAGTCACAGGTGTTGCGGGTCCGGGCGGCACGCCAGAGAAACCCGAAGGTATGGTGTGCTTTGGGATCGCGACAGCAGACGGTGTGCAAAGTGAGACGCAGCAATTTGGTGCGATTGGACGCGCCCAAGTCCGTGCCAAAACGGTCGATCATGCTTTACTGCTGTGCATCAAGGCGTTGACTACACTTACGTCTGATAAATAAGCGCGCACCAGAAATACTGCTTATTATTTAATCATTTCACAAACCGCCCATCATTCGTGCATCAAAAATCACTAGTGCCACTTTTCCATGCAGTTCGAATCCCGCACTCCCCAACATCAACGGGAAAACCCAATTGACGGAGAGTATTATGAACGGAGCGGATACCGCTTGGATGATCGTGGCAACAGCACTGGTGCTGTTTATGACGCTGCCCGGTCTAGCCTTATTTTACGGCGGCCTTGTACGGTCGCGCAACGTGCTCAGCGTTTTCATGCACTGCTATGCCATCGCCTGTTTGATGAGCATTCTGTGGTTTGCCTTTGGCTATTCCATCGCATTTGGAAGCGGAACAAGCGGCATCTGGGGCGGTTTGGACAAGGCATTCCTGAACGGTGTCGATCTTGAAAGCATTTCTGGCACCATCCCTGAAATACTATTTTTCGCTTTCCAGATGACCTTTGCGATTATCACGCCTGCCTTGATCGTCGGTGCCTATGTGGAGCGGATCGGCTTTGGCTTTGTGTTGTTGTTTTCATCACTTTGGATGCTACTGTGCTACGCACCTGTCGTGCATTGGGTCTGGGGCGGCGGTATGCTGGCCAACGGGATGATCTTTGAAACCGCTGTTATGGATTTTGCTGGTGGTATCGTCGTGCATGAAACTGCTGGTTTGGCAGCCCTCATCCTTGCTGTGTTCCTTGGGGCACGCAAAGTCGCAACAAAGCCGCCCCATAATCCGGGCATGGTTATGATCGGCGCTGCAATGCTGTGGGTTGGTTGGTTTGGCTTTAATGGCGGATCACAATTGGCGGCTGATGCTGGTGCTGCGATGGCGCTGACTGTCACGCACTTGTCTGCTGCAGCAGCGTCCCTAACATGGGCCTTGTGGGAAAAGATTAAGTTCGGGAAAGCCTCCCTCGTTGGAATCGTGACTGGTACAATCGCGGGTCTGGCCTCTGTCACCCCTGCCTCCGGATTTATCACGCCGATCCAAGCCCTCATCATCGGCGCGGTCGCAGGTGTTTTGTGTCAGGAAGCTGTGAACTTTATCCGTAACAAGGTGAGCATCGACGACACATTGGATGTTTTTGCGGTCCACGGTGTTGGCGGTATATTCGGTACGATCATGATTGCGGTCTTTGGGATCGGGTCATGGGCGTCACAGCTGGGCGCACTTGCAATTGTAGGCGCTTTCACGACCGTCATGACAGTCGCGCTGATTTACATTTGCAAAGCCATCACGCCACTGCGGGTCGATGAAGAGATCGAATACGGCGGGCTAGATTTGGCTGTGCATGGTGAGCGGGCTTACGACATCACCAGCTAAGATTCACAAAATA
>JAPKCP010000052.1 GCA_028822885.1 Yoonia sp.
TGGAAGTCAAAGAGCGTAAAGACCGCGTTGACGATGCACTGAACGCGACACGCGCAGCTGTACAAGAAGGTATCGTTGTTGGTGGTGGTGTTGCACTTATCCAAGCTGGCAAGGTTCTTGAGGGTCTTGAAGGCGCAAACGCTGATCAAAGCGTTGGTATCACGATCATTCGTAAGGCGCTTGAATCACCTTTGCGTCAGATTGCTGAAAACTCCGGCGTTGACGGCTCAGTCGTTGCTGGCAAAATCCGCGAGTCTTCCGACAAGACCTTCGGTTTTAACGCACAAACTGAAGAATATGGCGACATGTTCAAGTTCGGCGTCATTGACCCGGCCAAAGTTGTTCGTACAGCCTTGCAAGACGCAGCATCCGTTGCTGGCCTGCTGATCACAACCGAAGCTATGGTTGCTGATAAGCCTTCCAAAGATGGCGGCGGCGGCGGCGGCATGCCTGACATGGGCGGCATGGGCGGCATGATGTAAGACGAAATCACTTTGTGATTTCTGTCAACATGCGACAGTGCAAAGGGGCCTACGGGCCCCTTTGTCACGAGAGCAGCTTAGCCGAATATGATGGCGTAACCGCTTTTTTGCATCGCGAAATTCGTATGAACCTTATCGCCATCGTCTAAAAAGGGCGTCCCAATCGGGGCGCCTTTACTGTTTTGTGACTTGCCACTTGAAAGGTGGTCGGTCACCGATGGGGTATGCAGATATTCCTCCTTGTTGCCCTGACCATGACCGCTTTTGCCGCGAATTCGATCCTCAATCGCATTGGGGTGGCGACCTATGGCATGGACCCGATGGCCTTTGCCGTGATCCGCACCGGTGCGGGGGCGGTCATGTTGACGGTCTTGGTCTTGATCCGAAATAGGGGTGGTCTGTCGCTTTGGAACCGCAAACGCGGGGCGGGTGCCATTGCATTGGCGCTATATATGATCGGGTTTTCATGGTCGTATCTGACGCTTGGCGCGGGCCTTGGTGCGTTAATATTGTTTGGTATTCTGCAGGTCGTTATGTTCGGCTGGGCCGTCGCTGAGGGTCAGCGCATTCCTGTCATTCGTTGGATTGGTGCCGGTGTGGCGATGACTGGGTTGGTGGTGCTTTTATGGCCCGGCGGTGGGGCTGCGGTACCGTTTGCGGGATCGCTGGCAATGATTTTGGCAGGCATCTCATGGGCGGTCTACACGTTGCTAGGGCGCGGTGAGGTGGATGCGCTTGCCGCGACCGCAGGTAACTTTGTGCTGTGTTTCCCGTTGGTCCTCGTGGGATTGCTCGTCTCAGACCTGAGCACAGTGACGTCGCCCGGCGTGCTGGTTGCCGTGGTCGCAGGGGCGGTCACGTCTGGCGTTGGCTATGCATTATGGTATCGGTGTCTGCCGCAGTTGGCGACCGTGACGGCAGCCGTCTCACAACTATCTGTGCCTGTCATCGCTGTGATTGCGGGCGTGATCATTTTGGGTGAACCCGTCACTACGCGTTTGATGATCGCAGGCGTATTGGTCCTTGGTGGGATCGCGATTTCGCTGAAACCAAACCGCTAGCGGACAATCGGCTCAAGCGTGTCATAGCTGGGGGCATCTGCGTCGCCCCACGCGACAGCGGCAAGGCTATCGGGTTTGACTGGCATCAGTGCCATTTCCACGCGCGTGACCCATTTGCGGTTGGTCACAATGCCTTCGGGATCTTCCCAATCGTTGGACAAGGTGCCACCTGCGAGGGTGCAGCGAAAATAGACATCAACCTGATGGTAATCCCGACCTTCATCATTGAATTCATTGACCAAACACGTTGGGCCAATGTTTACGCGCAGGCCAGTTTCCTCCATCATTTCGCGGTGTAAATTGTCGGTGAGGCTAGCGTGGGCATCGACACCGCCGCCGGGTGCACACCATAAATCTTCGCGGCCACGCCATGCGTTAACCAAAAGGAGACGGTTATCGTGCACAAGGACGGCACGAACGGCAAGACGGGGGGGCTTTGACATTTGCATAGAATGGCAATGGATCGCTTGTGACGCAAGGATGTTTGTAGTTCCCCCTACAAATATGGAAACGGGATGTTAAATGATCAAAATGAGATTTGCATTATTGATACCCGCTTTGATTTTGTTCGGCTGTGCGCCCATCGCGCAAGGCTTGGTTCACGCCGCCCCGCGTACAGCACAGGAATGTGTAGTCTTGCTGCATGGCTTAGCACGCTCTGAGGTGTCGCTTGCGCCTATGCAAGCCGTGTTGGAAGCAGCCGGGTATGAGGTGGTTAACACCGGTTATCCTTCAACAGAGGAATTGATCGAAGAGTTGGTTGATAGCAAAGTTGGGGCAAATGTTGCCGCCTGTGGCGAACGCCGCGTGAACTTTGTGACCCATTCGATGGGGGGGATTTTGGCCCATTTGTGGTTAGCCAAAAATCGTCCAGCTGATATGGGCCGGGTTGTGATGTTGGCCCCACCAAACCAAGGGTCTGAACTTGTTGATCTCTTTGGGGATTTTCCACCGTTTCAATGGATCAATGGACCCGCAGGCCTCCAGCTTGGGACAGACGCTACGTCGCTGCCTAATCAATTGGACGACTTACCCTATGAAATTGGGGTGATTGCGGGGGATCAATCGCTTAATCCGGTTTATTCGTCCCTGATCGAGGGTGCGGACGACGGGAAAGTCTCGGTTGAAAGCACGCGGTTGGAAGGCATGAAAGACCACATTATCCTTCCTGTGACACATACGTTTATGATGAATAACCCGCTTGTGATTGCACAAGTGCAGGCATTCTTAACAGCAGGTGTCTTTGATCGCGACCTTAGTTTTGGTGGTGTTGTCTTTGGGTTAGACTGATTACGATCTTCTGTAAAAACTGGGCGAATTTGATGCAAGTTTATCGTGTCTGACAAGGGTGTTTGCTGCCAAAAGAAGCCTACACAGCAGGGCCAGTAATACGGTTGATGTGGCCCATTTTACGCCCCGGTTTGACGTCAGCTTTGCCATAAAGATGGATCGCAGCATTTGTTTTGGCAGCGTCAGGCACGTTGTCCATATCATCGCCGATCAGGTTATCCATCACGACGTTGCTGTGCCGAGACCCATCGCCTAAGGGCCATCCTGCAACGGCCCGAATATGTTGTTCAAATTGGTCGATGACGCACCCATTTTGTGTCCAATGGCCTGAGTTGTGAACGCGCGGTGCGATTTCATTCACGATCAGGCCCTTTGGTGTTACGAATAGTTCGACACCCATTACACCCACGTAATCCAGTGCGTTCATGATACGCGCTGCAAGCAGGATTGCATCCGTACGCTGGGTTGGGGACAGCTTTGCCGGGACGGTTGTCGTGCTGAGTATCCCATTCACGTGCACGTTCTGGCCGGGATCATAGCAGGCAACCGCGCCATCAGGATTACGCGCGGCGATGATCGACACCTCGATGCTGAAATCGACGAACCCTTCAAGGATTGCAGGCGCACCGGCCATATCGATAAGCGCCTGTTCCGCTTGATCAGGGGTCATGATCCGAACTTGGCCTTTGCCGTCATAGCCCATGGTCCGGGTCTTCAGAATGGCTGGTGTTCCAATGCTGGTAATGGCAGCCAAAAGATCAGTGGCATTTTCAACATTTGCGAAGGGTGCTGTTTGCAGCCCTAAGTCTTGCAGGAATGTCTTTTCGGTTAACCGATCTTGGCTTGTTGCAAGCGCACGACGTCCGGGATGAATAGGTTTGCGTTTTTCGAGTAGGTCTAACGCTGATGTTGGAATGTTCTCAAATTCGTACGTGATGACGTCGACCGCATCCGCAAAAGCCGTCAGCGCGGCGTTGTCGTCGTATTGCGCGGTGGTGACGGCAGAGGCAACATCGGCTGCTGGTGGATTCGAACTGGGCTCAAAAATATGCGTTTTCAACCCCAAACGGGATGCGGCCACGGACAACATACGCCCCAGCTGTCCACCACCCAAAATGCCGATTGTCGCGCCGATAGGAAGGGGATTAGTCATCTGTAGGTTCATCCGGAATTGAGGCGCTAAGATTTTCGCGCCATTGGTCAAGACGCAGAGCAAGGGCAGGGTCATGCAAAGCAAGAATGCCTGCCGCCATCAGCCCCGCGTTACATGCACCTGCAGCCCCAATAGCCATCGTGGCCACTGGAAAGCCCCGTGGCATTTGCAAAATAGAATAGAGACTATCTACGCCAGAAAGCGCGTTGGTCTGAACTGGCACGCCTATCACCGGAATCCGTGTTTTAGAGGCCATCATACCTGGTAAATGTGCGGCCCCACCAGCGCCCGCAATGATCACTTTTAGACCACGATCGACTGCCGATTTTCCGTAGTCCCACATACGATCTGGGGTCCGGTGTGCTGAAACAATCTTTTTCTCATAAGGAATACCTAAAGCGTCGAGAATATCCGCCGCCTCTTTCATTGTGGGCCAATCGGATTGGCTGCCCATGATAATGCCGATTTGGATTTGGGTCATGTCAATCTCGCTGCCAGTGGAAACGGCAATATAGCTAAGCCGGGCAGGCGTGCAACACGGTTATGCGATGATATCCGGGATCAATCGGTCACCAAGGGCTGCAATCTGGTCTTTGAGGGCAAGTTTTTGCCTTTTAAATCGCTGGAGCGTGAGCATATCTGGAACACCACTGTCATGCAGCGCGTGGATTGCATCGTCCAAATCCCTGTGGTCTTGCTTGAGAACGGCCAATTTGACCCGCAAGACTTCGGTCTGTTCCATCTTCGCGGAGGTGTTCATGCATAATCCTTTGGAATCAGGGCATGTGCCCTGCATGTCCCATGACTACGTATAAAGCGTGATACACAAATCACCTAGTGTTTCCTTGCGTGTCGTGGCACTTGTAAGCGCTGCCCGGACGGCCCATATTTGTCTAGGTAGGTCGCCTTTGTAGGGGTTTGCTGCAGACGGTCGCTTCGAACCTAAGGACGTGTCTTATGACAAAATTAACTTTGGGAACCCACCCGTTCCTGCTGGGATTTGAGCAGCTTGAACAGCTGGTTGAACGCACAGCGAAAAGTGGGAACGAAGGCTATCCTCCTTATAATATTGAACAAACATCAGATTGGTCATATCGCATCACGCTTGCCGTAGCGGGTTTTGCAGAAACTGACCTAGCGATCACAGTGGAAGACAATGCTTTGGTCATTCGTGGCCGACAGTCCGATGATCTTGAAAACCGTATTTATTTGCATCGTGGTATCGCTGCGCGGCAGTTTCATCGGAACTTTGTATTGGCTGACGGCGTTGATGTTGGAGAGGCCGTCATGGAAAACGGCTTGTTACACGTCGATTTGACCCGGTCCGAACCAGCAAGAATTGTTCAAACGATATCAATCCGTAAAGGGTGAAAGTGATCGGCCAAGGTACTTATGGCAATCGGTTGATTAAAGCTGAGGTTAGATTGGAACTTTTGACACCTGTGCTTTGTCATCAAATCCATTTGCAGCGGTTAAAGCGATAGGACACGTCTATCCATGACTGATGCAAATTGCCCGCACCTTGTGACTGTTGCGAGCAGTGGATTGGCTTATCGGTCGGCGTTGGAAAATGAACTGGTGTCCGTCACACTCCTCTAATAATGACGGCTGGGATATAAAGGAAAAGCCCTGACACTTTTGAATGTCAGGGCTGTATTTGTAAATCCGCTGGTTCTAGGGTTACCCCTTAATCAGCCCCATGCTTTCAAGCTTGAGGATGACCTGATGCGCACAGTTGTCGACCTCAACGCTTTCGGTCTCTAGTGACAGCTCTGGGTTTTGTGGCACGTCATAAGGGTCTGAAATACCTGTGAACTCTTTGATCTTGCCTTCGCGCGCCAGCTTATAGAGCCCCTTGCGGTCACGGCGTTCACATTCTTCAATCGATGTCGCAACGTGAATCTCGATGAATGCACCGAATTCTTCGATGTCTTCGCGCACGGCCCGGCGCGTGGTTGCGTAGGGTGCGATCGGCGCGCAGATTGCGATGCCACCATTTTTGGTGATTTCCGAAGCCACATAGCCGATGCGGCGAATATTCAGATCACGGTGTTCTTTGCTAAACCCAAGTTCGGAGGACAGGTTCTTGCGGACAATATCACCGTCAAGCAGCGTGACTGGACGCCCACCCATTTCCATCAACTTGACCATCAAAGCATTGGCAATCGTGGATTTTCCAGATCCTGAAAAGCCAGTGAAAAAGACTGTAAAGCCTTGTTTTGCACGGGCTGGGCGAGATTTGCGCAGTTCTTCGACGACGGACGGGAACGAGAACCATTCCGGGATGTCGATGCCTTCTGCCAAGCGGCGGCGGAGTTCTGTTCCGGAAATGTTAAGGACTGTCACGTTATCCTTGTCAGCAATCTCATCTGCGGGTTCGTATTGGGCGCGATCTTGCACATAGACCATGTGCTTGAAATCGACCATTTCGATGTCCATTTCTTCCTGATGCTCGCGGAACAGGTCCTGTGCATCATATGGCCCGTAGAAATCCTCACCGGCAGAATTGTTGCCAGGACCAGCGTGGTCGCGACCAACGATAAAGTGGGTGCAGCCGTGGTTTTTGCGGATCAAACCGTGCCAAACCGCTTCGCGCGGGCCTGCCATACGCATGGCAAGGTTCAGCAGCGACATCGCGGTAGTGGACGAAGGGTATTGATCTAATACAGCTTCGTAGCAGCGCACACGTGTGAAATGGTCGATATCACCCGGCTTTGTCAGGCCAACAATTGGGTGAATCAACAGGTTTGCTTGCGCTTCTTTTGCAGCCCGGAACGTCAGTTCCTGATGGGCGCGGTGAAGAGGGTTGCGCGTCTGGAACGCCACAACTTTGCGCCAACCCATTTTACGGAAATACGCGCGAAGTTCATTTGGCGTGTCGCGACGCGCACGGAAATCATAGTGAACTGGCTGTTGGATGCC
This sequence comes from Yoonia sp., assembly GCA_028822885.1. GTDB lineage: Bacteria > Pseudomonadota > Alphaproteobacteria > Rhodobacterales > Rhodobacteraceae > Yoonia. Next base: position 6,909 of record JAPKCP010000052.1, read on the forward strand.
CGTAATTGGACCGCCAAGATAGACTGCACCCGCCTGATTATGCAGGTAATTCACAGCTGGATGGGCGCTATCGTCCGCTCCGAACACCTTTTCGGCCTCATTTGCTTTGTTTGGCGTCCATTTGTCGGTGATGGTCATCGTCGCTAAGATCATGCCTTCTTGGTCACGCAGGGCAATGTCCTGACCAACCTCAATCGTGTCTGCTTCTTTTTGGGACACATCTAACGTGATCGGAATCGGCCACAGCGCACCTGACGCAAGGCGCATGTTCTCAACGACGCCATCGTAATCGGCCTCGGTTAAGAACCCTTTAAGTGGGTTAAAGCCACCGTTCATCAGCAACTCAAGGTCGCAAATTTGGCGTGGCGTCAGGTCGTGCGACGTTAAATTACCCGCTTCGGCCTTCAGCTTTAGGGCGCTGTCATACGAAACATAAAGTTCGGGGATCGGGGAAAGGTCTTGGGCCATGGGATACGCAATCTTTCGGTATACTGAATACTAATAACGCTCAAATACCCTTTGGATTGTGGCGGTTTCAAGTCATACAAAGGAATGCAGCTTAAAAATGAAGAAAACGTGTAAATTCCCAACAATTCGAGCCATTAATCGTGGTGTTAGACGATATTCTGCCGCCGATTAGCTTTCTTGCTCCGCGATAAACTTTTCCGCATCAAGCGCTGCCATGCACCCCATGCCAGCTGACGTCACAGCCTGACGGTAGATGTGATCAGTCAAATCACCAGCGGCAAACACGCCGGGTATGGCTGTGCGAGTCGAGCCGGGTGCGACAGTTATATAGCCGCCATTATGGAGTTCTAACTGATCTTTGACCAACTCAGATGCCGGGGCGTGGCCGATCGCGATGAAGATGCCTTTGGCTGGGATTTCTGTGATTTCACCAGTTTTGGTATGTTTCACGCGGACGGCCTCGACGCCAAGCGGGGCTGAAGTCCCAGTGATTTCTTCTACTTGATGAAACCAGAGTGGTTCAATTTTCGGGTTTTTCATCAACCGATCAATCAGGATTTTCTCAGCACGCAACTCATCCCGACGATGCACAAGCGTCACCTTGGATGCAAAATTCGTGAGGAACAGTGCCTCTTCAACGGCTGTGTTCCCGCCACCAACCACGACGATTTCTTGACCGCGATAGAAGAAGCCGTCGCAGGTCGCGCATGCCGACACGCCGAATCCCTTGAACTTTTCCTCGGACGGCAAACCGAGCCATTTCGCGCGCGCGCCAGTGCATAGGATCACGGCGTCAGCGGTGTAGACCGTTCCGCTATCGGATTGCGCCGTAAAAGGACGTTTGGACAAATCGAGCGCAGTGATGATGTCACCAACAATGTCGCACCCCATTTCACGCGCGTGGGCTTCCATGCGGATCATCAGGTCGGGGCCTTGGACCTCTGTGTCGCCGGGCCAGTTTTCAACTTCGGTCGTTGTGGTCAGCTGTCCGCCGGGCTCTATTCCTTGCACCAAAACGGGCTCTAACATAGCGCGGGCGGCATAGACGCCAGCAGTGTAGCCTGCAGGGCCGGAGCCGATGATCAGAACTTTTGTATGACGTGTCGCGGACATTAGAGCAGCCTTTCAAGGATTCTTGACTTTGATATAGTCGCGCTGGCTGTGTGATAAAACCCCGGTATCATCGATGCGCGCGTGTGACCCGATGGTTGTCAAATATGTGTTGAATGCGTCATTTAATTTTAACGCCGTGAAACAATGTTGCGCACGGGCGTAGTCTCACGTAGGAATCAATAAGAAATTAAAGGAATTCAAAATGCCGGGTCAGAAGTTAGACGACATTGATCGCATGATTTTGGCAGAGCTTCAGGCGGATGGTCGCATGACCAACGTGGAACTGGCCAAACGCGTTGGGATTTCGGCACCACCCTGTTTGCGTCGGGTGCGCACGTTGGAAGAGGCCGGTTTTATTCGTGGCTATCATGCCGATGTTAATCCGCGCGAGCTTGGCTTTGAAGTGCAGGTTTTTGCGATGGTCGGTTTGGTCAGTCAGGCCGAGGTCGATTTGTCTGCATTTGAGAGCAAATGCATGAGTTGGCCGCTGGTTCGCGAATGTCACATGTTGAACGGTGAGGTCGACTTTGTCCTCAAATGCGTTGCCCCGGATCTGCGCACATTTCAACGGTTCCTGACAGAGGAACTCACAAGCGCGCCCAATGTAGCGTCTGTTAAAACGTCGCTGGTTATTCGTGGCGCAAAAGATGAACCGGGTGTGCCGTTTGATGTCTTGGAAGCCCGACTCGCGCAGCAGGCATAAGGACGGCGTGGTTACTTCCACCGCCAAAAATTAACGATAAAGCAGGCGGCCACGAGACTTTTTCTTGGGTGCTCTGGCTAGATTGTATCCAAAGTCTTCAAAGAATGCGCGAACGTTTGGTGTAAGAAACATGCGACAGTAATAATGCCTGAGAGCGTATTCAGATCAAGGCGTGCCTGTAACGAGACGTGGGCGAGGCGTCGGATAGTCGGCCGTCTTGACGTGTTGCAGTAAGGCGCGCCGCATCTGTGTCGATAGAACTGCGCGCGGCTTTGGGATGGACCCAAGGCACAAGGTCATTTTGCAAAGACCTGCGGTGGACTGGGATATCATGGTCAGCTTTTTCATATTCAGCCCACCGCACACATATCAAGGTCACGCATTTTGATGCGCGGACGCAAAACGGTCTCAAAATCTGCAAGATTACGTTTGTGCGGGAACAGGGACATGAACAACAGCCGCATGTCGGACTGCATTTGCATCATGTGCAGCGAACTGAGGTGCAGGGTTTCGATTTCAACGCCATTCACGCTGATCTGTTCATGGTTGTCAAAGCCAAGTTGGTAGCAATGGACCGGCGCAATTGGACGTAGCTCTATAATGCTTGATCCATCAATGAAATCACGGGCAGGGGTGAACGCTTGGTTTCCGCCAGCGAGGGTGCGAACGCCGGTTGCTTTGTTCAGAATTCGAGCCGATGGTCCAAGCACCAGATCAAGACCGGGACGACCGTAGCCAAGCGCGTCAGACGTCAGCCGCGTCATCGTTCCCATTTCGGGCCGTTCATTGCGGGCACCGGGGACAATGGTCATCTTGCCGCGCCATTTGAGCGTCTGGAAACCATTGATCGACGTTTTCACCTTGTCGCCGGGCAGCAGATCTTCGACAGCGACTGGACCGGTTTGGGTCTGCACTATTGCACCGCGCCCGATTGCAGCGAAGCAATCTTCAAACACAGCAGTCGCAGGTGCGATCCGCGTGAAGTCTTCGATGTCATAGGAAGATGTCAGATGGGCGACTTCATATTTCCGCATGAGAGGCTTCACACGGTGCAGTCGCCCATCTTGACTAGCGATCCGACCCAACGATTGGGTCAGAGAGGTATAGGGTACCGTCGCGAGGCCTGCGACGGCTTGGTTGTGGGACTTAAGCATGCGAACACCTTCTAGGGTACATCACACATCTGTCGGCCCCACCGACAACATCTGAGGAGATTTGCTGTTTTCGTTAGGTGAATGTGGTCAATTAATGGCCCCACTGTCAAAAATATTAACAATCAAGCTCAAATTGAGCGGTAATCTCAAATCTACGTGCAAGATTGTTGCCAAAAATGGCATGACTTCGCCACATTTGACGTCTTCAGCGGATATTGGGAGGGGGATTGGGGTGCCTTCAGACACGAATCAACCGCGCAGTTTTGGGACTACGCGGTTAACAGACCGACCTTTGGAAAGTCGGTGGGGGGGAGTGAATGCGGGCCGTTAGGCCGAAATGTCCAAGGACATGAATGCGGGCATTGGCGGCAGGGTAATTTTGTTTGTGTGGGTGTCTGTCTCAAGGCGGCGGGCGATCATCGCTTGGCGGCGCAGTCCGCGGGCCCAAGGCATATTTGTTTCGCAGTCATTTGCTGCTTTTTTCGTTTCTTCCATCCAGCGTGCTTTAGCCATTTTCTTTTCTCCAGTGTCGATCTGTTGCGTTGTGCAACTTGTTATTGTTGCTGCTCTGAGAACAGTTTGTCGCAAGATACAGGCAAGAGTTTGACCACTGACAAAAAAGTTCTGCGTCGCATGAGACTAAACTAAGGTTACTTGGTTAATTTTGTTAAAAGACCCAAAGACCTTTATTTCTAAAGCCAGAATTTGTTCTGTCGCGACAATTGGGGCATTGGAATGTGAACTGTTTCGCATAATGTGGCAATAACACGGCGCAAGAACGCCGTATTGCCGCCTAAGTTGGGCAAGTTATGGCCGCAATCAAACGGCCATAATCGGCTTCACGACGATGAGTCGTACGCCGATAGCTATAGAATCGGTTCTCATCGGCATAGGTGCAGTGCTGCGTCCAAGCTGCTTTGCCGATTCCTGCGCCGCGCAATCGCATCAACCCAAAGGCTGGCAGGTCAAATTGCATCTTATCGCCTTTGCCTTGTGCGAAAAACCGCGCGTACATCGGGTCTTTACTCAAAAAAGTGTCCAAAAACGCTGGCCCTACTTCATAGGCGGCTTGGCTAATCGACGGTCCGATCACGGCTTTGGTGTTCGCGCGACTAGCCCCTAAGGCTTCCATGGCCTCAAGCGTCGCCTCTAGCACACCGTTCAACGCACCCTGCCAACCGGCATGTGCAGCGCCCACAACGCCTGCCACAGGGTCCGCAAACAGAACTGGCTGGCAGTCAGCTGTCAAAACGGACAAGGCAAGGCCCGGAACGTTTGTCACAAGCGCGTCTGCTTTGGGTTTGTCGGTTGTCGCCTGCGTGATGGTCACAACATCCGCTGAATGAAACTGATGCACGCCCATCATATGATTTGGCGCGACACCCATCGCATCCGCCACGCGGCCCCGATTAATCGCCACAATTTCATGTTGGTCAGAGCTACCAAAGCCGCAGTTTAGCCCAGTATAAACGCCAGATGACGCCCCGCCTTTACGCGTAAAGAACCCGTGCGGGACGGCGTCCAACAGATCGTCAGTGATGATCTCAAGCGTCATTGTTCAATCCCGCAGGTGGTGGGGTGCCTGTCGGGTGCAGCCCGATGACTTTGAAAAGATCGCCCATTTCGGCAGGGTGGGTCAAGCGGCGGTGCGCGGCAATATGCTGATCAAGCGCGTCACCAGTCATATTCTGGGCGAGGGTTTGCGCGCGTTGCGTAATTCCCAGCCGTTCGAGAAAGACGCCTTGGCTGGACACCCGCGTGAACGCTGCTGGTGTGGCTGCCTGCGCGATCGCTTCGAAATCCACATGCGCTGTGAGATCAGCAGCACCGGGGGCTGCAAACGGGTCCGCTGCTTTGTGATCTGCCAACGCCTGCAATGTATCGCCAAGACTGTGCCAATCACCGTAGTCGATGATTAATGCGGCGCCGCCGTGATCTGCAATCCGCTGACCGATTTGCGCGGTGATGCCAGCAAGCGGGGGGCAAACCTCAACGACATCGCCGGGTTTGGTATCGGCCAGGCGATGCTCAAGCGCTTCAATCGGGGCAGGGGCGGATAGGCCAAGCGTCAGGGCGTCATCCGTTAGCCCAACCATATGTTCGCGCCATCCGTTTGGATCGCGTGTGAACTGGCGTATTGGTAAGGCATCGAAAAACTCATTCGCTATCAAATATAGCGGGGCTTCGGGCAGGGTACTCACGCCGTCATGCCACGTAGCATTTGGTACGACCTCTGCCTGTTTTGCACGCAAAACTGGGGATGCCTCAACAAAGTGCACGCTCAAGGCCGCATGAAACCCGGAAACACGTTTTGTGGCCCGCAAAACATCTGCCATCAGGGTGCCGCGGCCGGGACCAAGTTCGGCTAAGACAATGCTGCCCGGCTGCCGCTGATCCATCCAAGCCTGCGCAAGGGATAGCCCCAGCAGCTCCCCGAACATCTGACTAATCTCAGGGGCCGTAATAAAGTCGCCCGCCTGACCCAGTGGATCACGGGTCGCGTAATAGCCGTGTTTGGGATGCAGCAAGCATTCAGCCATATATTCAGACAACGCCATCGGTCCGGTCTTTGCGATCCTTGAAATCAAAAGATCGGCAAGGGCGGTCATGCGCGGCGCGCGGCGATCAAAAACACGGTTAACCCAATGAGGATCATCGGCAACGACAGCGTTTGCCCCATCGTTACACCCCAGCCATCAATGTGGAACGCGAGGCCCAGCGGATTGCCCGCAGTTACAAATTGTGCATCCGGTTGGCGAACGAATTCGATGATAAACCGCCCGATGCCGTAGCCTGCAAAGAATATGCCAGTAATCATCCATGGGCGGCGCAACGCACCAAATCCAAACACGAGTACCATCAAGATTACGCCTAGAAGCAATCCTTCAAGACCTGCTTCATACAGCTGCGATGGGTGGCGACCACACAGTTCTGTCGCGGTAGCGCAGCTTTGTGCGGCCTGACCCGGAAATGCGACGGCCCACGGCAGATCAGTCGGACGCCCCCACAGCTCTGCATTGATGAAGTTCGCGATGCGGACCAGTAAAATGGCAGGGGTTGCGGCGACACAGACAATATCCGCCAACGCCGAGAACGGGATTTTGTTGCGATAGCTGAATAGCCAAACGCCAATGATCACGCCAATGAAACCACCATGAAACGACATGCCACCGGTCCAGATCATCGGTATCTCAATCGGGTTCGCAATGAAGCGAGCGGGGTTATAGAACAAGACGTAGCCCAGCCTGCCGCCACCAATCACACCAACGACAATATACGTCAGCAAAT
>JAPKCP010000334.1 GCA_028822885.1 Yoonia sp.
GACAATAAGTATAAATCTCGCATCAAGATCACCGTGCATGAACATGGAATTGAAGCAATTTCAGATCTTGTTGAAAAGCGGTTCGCTGAGATACGCCCGTCGTTCACAGGCGTTGATCAAATATTGCTGCGCGAAATCGAAGCGCATTTTGCTGCCCCCGCGTACAAGGCTGACGGCACGACTTCGTTTAACGCCTACAAAGCCGCGAACCCTGCGTTTCGGTCTTGGGCTGATACCAATCTCGCTGATCACAAGAACCCTGATTACGCGATTGTCTCAATCTCTCTCAAAGCACACGGGGCAACGCCGGGTGACGCGAGTGCGGATCAGATGCGTGTCATGGCGGACTTAGCTGAGACGTTTGGCCATGATGAACTTCGGATCAGCCACGAGCAGAACGTGATTATCCCACATGTCCATAAATCCGACCTACCCGATCTCTATAACGCGCTGCGCGGTGCTGCTTTGGCGACCGCTAATATTGGGTTGATCAGCGACATCATCGCCTGCCCCGGCATGGATTATTGTGCGCTGGCCACCGCGCGTTCAATCCCGATTGCGCAAGAGATTGCGACGCGGTTTGACGACCTGAAGCTCGAACATGAAGTCGGGCCGCTGAAGATCAAAATCTCAGGCTGCATCAATGCCTGTGGACATCACCACGTGGGCCATATTGGTATCCTCGGGCTTGATCGGGCAGGTGTTGAAAACTACCAGATCACGCTGGGTGGTGACGGCACCCAAGACGCCGCGATTGGTGAACGGGCTGGCCCCGGCTTCACAGCTGATCAGATCATTCCTGCGATAGAACGGCTCGTGCTGGGTTACCTCGATATTCGCACAGACCCAAACGAGACGTTTATTCAAACCTATCGCCGCCTTGGTCAAAAACCATTCAAAGACATTTTGTACCCAGAAAAGGTTCAGAAAAATGCCGCTTAAGGAAATCGCCGAACGCCAAAACCTGCTGCATGCAAAAAGCACGCCACAGATGATTTTGAAGCACGCGCTTGACGATGTGCGCCTTGGGGACACGGCACTTGTCAGCTCTTTTGGGGCAGAAAGCGTTGTCTTGCTGCATATGGCGGCTGAGATTGACCGCAATGTGCCAGTGATCTTCCTGCAAACTGAGATGCTGTTTGATGAGACATTGGTGTATCAACAAGAGGTCGCAGCACTACTTGGATTGACAAATGTGCGTGTTGTGACGCCGTCGCGCGATGCTGTCTTTCTGCGTGATACGGAGGGATTACTGCACCAAGCCGATGTCGATGCTTGCTGCACATTGCGAAAAACTGAACCGTTGGACGCTGCTTTAAACGGATTTGGGTCTTGGGTGACGGGTCGGAAACGATTCCAAAATGGAAACCGGACAGCCTTACCTGTGTTCGAAAAAGACCCCAGCACAATGCGGATAAAGGTGAACCCACTGGCTGGTTGGAGGCGAGATCAAGTCGCTGACTATATCACGGCCCACGATTTGCCCCGGCATCCGCTGGTTGCAAAGGGATTTCCGTCGATTGGGTGCCGTCCGTGTACCCATGCGGTTGGTGTTGCAGATAATCCAAGGGCTGGACGTTGGAAAGACAGCGTGAAAACCGAATGTGGGATTCATTTTTGAGCGGTTGCGCTGGAAGATGAGTTGTTTTGGCCAGATGAATGAAGGGCGTAGCGCCTTGAGGAATGAACGATGAGTGTGATTGTCACCGACACGGGATTTGACGTCGATGATTGGGAGTGCGGGTTTCGCGATCTTGAGACTGTGCCTGCCAATGATTGCCCGCAAGGCATTGATTTACCGTCTGATACCGCGCCTGACGCATTGGCTGGTTTGGCGAATGCTGCGATGATCCGAGTGGATTTTCCGGGCCCTGCAGATGGGCGCGGGTTTACGCTGGCTGCGCAGTTAAGACGCTTGGGATTTAAGGGACGATTGCGTGCCAAAGGCCATGTCTTGGCTGATCAATATGCAATGGCGCGCCGGGCGGGCTTTGATGAGGTCGAAATCCCCGATGATTTAGCTGCCCGTCAGCCCGAAGATCAGTGGCTTGCCCGCGCAAATTGGAAAGCCCACGACTATCAAGCTCGGATGCGCGGCTAAGTCCCCTTTACTGATACAGATCAATGATAAATACGGAGGGCGGTCCCATGAGGGCCGCTAATTGAGTTATGACAGAGCAAACACCCGTGAATGATACCACCGCCAAAGCCGTCCCCATCCTCCCAGATGCGCAGACCGTTACATCCGTAAAGCACTACACTGACCGTTTGTTTGCGTTCCGTGTGACGCGTCCGGCCTCTCTCCGGTTTAGATCCGGTGAATTTGTGATGATCGGTCTGATGGGTGATCCGAATCCTGAGACTGGCAAGCAGCGACCATTGTTGCGAGCCTATTCCATCGCATCCCCATCTTGGGATGAAGAGTTGGAGTTCTATTCAATTAAGGTTCCCGACGGCCCGCTGACCTCAAAGTTACAGCATATTGTCGTTGGTGATCAGATTATTCTGAAGCCTAAACCTGTCGGTACGCTTGTTCATGATGCGTTGTTGCCGGGAAAGCGGTTGTACTTCTTCGCAACCGGAACTGGATTTGCTCCGTTTGCATCGTTGTTGCGCGAACCGGAGACGTATGAAAATTACGATGAGGTCATTGTAACCCACACCTGCCGCGACGTTGATGAACTGACGTATGGCCGAGAGTTGATCGAAGACCTCAAGACCGATGAGATGATGATTGAGCTGTTGGGCGCAGAGAACTTAGCCAAGATTCGCTACTATCCCACCACCACCCGCGAGCAGAGCCCAAAGATGGGCCGCATTACCACATTGATTGAGACCGGTGAGTTGTTTGCTGATCTGGGCCTCCCGGCGCTTGATCCAGCCGTGGACCGCGCGATGATTTGCGGATCGCTTGGCTTCAACGTCGACATCAAAACTTTGATGGAAAAGGCGGGCTTGAATGAAGGTGCTAATTCTGAGCCGGGTGAGTTTGTGATCGAGAAGGCTTTTGTTGGCTAGGGTCAACCTAGCGATCAGGCATAGAAAAAGGGCCGCATCAGGAATGACGCGGCCCTTTTTATTTAAATGTCAAAGATCTTAGAGGCCAAGGGCTTCGCGGATTTGTGTCAGGACGTTGCCCAACAGTTCTGGGTTATCCTTAACGGCGCTGAGGCCTGTTGTCAGCGCGGTCTTCTGAAGAGTGCCAAGCTCTGATCCGTCGAGCAGTTCTTGCACTTTTTCGAAGTTAAACCCGTCGACAGTCAGTAGGTCAGCTACGGTTGCTTCAGCAGCAGCTTCTTCAACGGC
>JAPKCP010000335.1 GCA_028822885.1 Yoonia sp.
ATAATCATGTTTCGACTCGCGCGACTTAGTCTTTGTCGGCGTCTTCGTCGTCTGTGTTGTCTGGCAAGTTAAAGAAGCTATCCGCGTCAGACACATCTAGATTCGCTGACTTTGCCTCAAGATCATCAGCATCATCACCAGCAAGTGAGAACGTCTCAAGACCTGCAATAGAACTTGGCATCTTCGGCTCTGCTGCCATCCCAAGGGATTGCACGGTGCTGACCAATTTGCGGCGTTCGTCGTCAGACATACCGCCACCCTCTTTCGCAATCTTGGCGTTGGCTTTCTGAACTGCCATATCCAATTCACCCTGCTTACACATGCCAAGGGCAACCGGATCAATCGGGTCGATGTTGTTGATGTTCCAGTGGGTCCGCTCGCGGATCGCCTGAATGGTTGGCTTTGTTGTACCGACCAACTTAGAAATCTGACCATCGGTCAATTCTGGGTGGAACTTAACCAGCCACAAAATAGAGGCTGGACGATCCTGACGCTTGGACAACGGCGTATAGCGCGGGCCACGGCGTTTTTCTTCGCCTTGGGCTGCCTGATAAAACTTCAGCTTCAGCTTATACATTGGGCTGGCTTCGGCTTTGTCGATCTCGTCTTGCGTCAGCTGGTTATTCGTAAGCGGGTCAAAGCCCTTAACGCCAGTGGCCACATCACCATCTGCGATTCCCTGTACTTCCAGCTCGTGGAAACCACAGAAATCAGCGATCTGCTTGAAGGTCATTGTGGTGTTGTCACACAGCCAAACAGCTGTGGCTTTTGCCATAATCGGTTTATCAGACATCAAATGTCTCCTCATCAAATTGACAAGCCTTCCCTACGCCCTTGAAGGGGCTGACCGCTTAGGCCGGGTTCGCATTGTCGGGGAACTTGATGTCTATATAAGGATACGAGGCAATTTAGGAAAGATCAAAATGTGGCGTATGATTTTAGGGTTTTTGGTATCGGCAAACCTGGCCCAAGCGCAGGATAAGGCGGGTGAATTTGACTACTATGTTTTGTCACTATCTTGGTCCCCAAATTGGTGCGCCTATGAGGGCGACAACCGCAATTCCCCGCAATGCGACGAATCCGAGGACTTCGGTTGGATCCTACACGGGCTCTGGCCGCAATATGAACGTGGGTTCCCGGCTGATTGCCGCACAAACTTTCGTCCGCCGTCGCGCGGTCAAACTGGGGACATGGCCGACATCATGGGAACCTCGGGCCTTGCGTGGCACCAGTGGAACAAACATGGCGTCTGCTCTGGTTTGGATTCTGAGGATTATTACGCCCTCTCCCGTCTTGCCTACAGCAAAGTCACGCGCCCAGAAGTTCTGCGCAAACTCACCGATCCGATCACTCTGCCAGCATCCCTGATACAAGATGCCTTCATCCAATCAAACCCCGCCTTAGAGCCAGACCAAATTACGGTCACTTGCCGCCAAGGGTACATCCAAGAGGCCCGTATTTGCCTGACCAGAGATCTGGAATTTCGGGACTGTGGCACCGACGCAATTCGCGACTGCACGATGCAAAGCGCACAATTTGAGCCAATAAGATAAGGGATTTATGTCGGATCGCTGGCATTCAACGCCCTAAAGTCAGGCATTCCAGACCAGCAAAATAACCAAAGGTCTGGAAATCCGCACTCCCGTTTAAACCACCGTTTTCCTAAACATAAACCACGGCAAAACACCCTCGCCGGCAACTTATTTTAGGACTGAAAACATGACCACAATGACTTTTACAGCCACCGCACCGATCACCACGATCCCAGCAATCACGCTCCCATTTGGCTTTAAAAAATTCAGACGTTTTGCATCCGTTTTCTTTGGCCTTAATGCTGATAAATCTGATGACTTCCTTGGACTTGATCTGAACGGTAACGCGATGTGGTCGCGCTAAGTCATCCGCACAACCATCAGCGGCTTGGCCACATTCAATTCCGGGAGCCTCCGGCGGGGATTTAGAGAGAACCAAAGAAGCATGGCGTTATACCCTACAACCCCATCTGCGCTCGTCCAAGCTCGGTCAGATCGTCCAGCGTCGCGCGCCCCTTAAAATCAACCTCATAATTCTCTGCTGCGAAATCTGGCGCCGATTCACCTGCTAAAAACTTCCGCGCTTGCTTGGCCGCATAAGCCTCATTCTTTGCACACTTAGGTGTCGCACCTACGTAGATCACGTTGGCATAATCTTTGCCTGCATGTTCGTCCGCAACCGAATGGATAACATCTGGATGCCACCAAACCGTATCCCCCGGACCAACTGTGGGAATTGAGATCAGCCCTTGCAAGATTTCACTATGCCACTTTTGTCGCGCACCAAGTGCACGGCCCGGTGCAGCGCCACAGAGATCATCTGGCTCCACGTCATCTTGCAAGGCCCGCATCAAGAAATAGGCGATGGAATTTGCGACAGGGATCAACGACAGGGTGCCATCGTTTGGCCCCTGCTCCGTCAATGCCGTCCAGCCTTGGAATGTCCGGAACATAGAACAAACAGCCGGTGATGAATATTCCCGGGTCTGGGTGCGATAGGTCCCTTTCCACGAATCATAGTCCTGCCAGTTACCCGCAAATATGGAACCATAAATCTTTTGGTACGCCGGATCGACCCAGCGTTCATACGACCCACTATCCATATGCGGAGACAACCCAAGCGTCGTATCCCCCGGTTCGCGCCGCCGCGTCCGGTCTGCATAAACGTAGTCATGATCAGGGTCGAATTCGGCCCCCATCGGTCCTGCGACATCCCACAGCCGGTTCAAAAACCGTTTTGTGGCAGCCATCGCTGGATCTTGACGGATCATGACCTGCGGCTTTGACCAATAGAGCCCGTAAATCTGGGGGGCGCCTGAAGACAGTTCCGAGAAATATGTATCCATCCCAGCCTTGTCCTTGGCCTTCGTCAGATAATCATTGCGAGTGATGTAGTCCCCAACCTCAGCATTCCAATCCTCCACACGGCGCGGGTCAAACACACCACGGATGATCGCACAGCCCCGATGACGAATGTCAGCACGCATGTTATCCGACACGCTTCCCTCAGTGATGCTTTTATATGACAGCTCTGGAATCACTGGTTTGCCTTGGGCGTGGGCTGTCTGGATCACATCAACCTCACGCATCATAGCACTGCGGATATCTGAAAACGCAGCCTTCACATCCGTGAGACCTCGCAAATGTGCCTTCGCCTCAGCCACATAAGGTTTGATGTAATCTTGCATGTGCTCTCCAAAAATTACTGAACGACTACCGGCTGACGCCGGTAGGTTCCCTTTTTGAATGTAATTCAAG
>JAPKCP010000336.1 GCA_028822885.1 Yoonia sp.
TGTCCGTGATGGTTTTGGCGCTGCGAAATGGCTGACGCAGACGGGTGCTGACCTTGTTTCGACGCTAAGAGCCATTTCTGGGATGAGTGTGACGCCGATGCCAGCACCGACCAGTTGCACGAGGGTTGAAAGGGAACTCCCATCCAAGCCCTCGCGCGGGCGTGCCGTCTGCATATTGCAAAACGACAGCGCCTGATCACGCAAGCAATGCCCTTCTTCAAGTAAAAGTAGGCGCATTGTTTGTAATTCATCAATGTTTGGAACCGGTTCATCTGCGTCGCGTTCTGGCCGGACCAAAACAAAATCTTCACTGAACAGGGGCACCTCGATGAACGAAGGCTCAGAGATCGGTAAGGCAACAATCGCTGTATCAATACGACCGTCCATCAGTTCTTGAACCAAGCGCGGGGTTAGGGTTTCCCGGACGTGGATGTCCAGTTCTGGGTGGGTGTGATTAAGGCGTCCCAAAATGCGCGGTAATAGATAAGGTGCGATTGTGGGAATCACGCCAATGCGCAACCGTCCAGCCATCTGTTTGCTCGACATGCGTGCCAAATCTTCGAGGTCCTCTACGCCGCGTAGGATATCCCGAATCCTGACTGCGAAGTCTTCTCCGAAGGCCGTGAGCCGAACTTGCCGTGCGGTCCGTTCAAATAGTGGTGTCCCAAGGGTTTCTTCCAACTCTTTGATTTGCATCGACAAGGCGGGCTGTGAAATTGCGCAGGTGTCTGCCGCACGGCCGAAGTGGCCATGTCGTGCAAGCGCTTCGAAATAACGGAACTGTTTCAAAGTGACGTTTATCATAAGTTCAACTTATCGCTACCATCAGGATATTCAACTTAAACTAATTCTAAATTCTTGCTATCAATACTCCAAATCAGAACACCAGCAGCGGAGTGACCCCATGGACGGCAACGCCTTTGACAATAACGACAGCGCGGGCAAGTGCCCTGTTTTGGGCGGCGCCCATCGCCACGGTGCGAAGGGAACAACCGCTAACCAACATTGGTGGCCCGAGCAGTTAAACCTCAAAATGCTGCATCAAAACACCCCACAGGGCAATCCGATGGGCGACGATTTTGACTATGCAGAAGAATTCAAATCGCTTGATCTGGACGCCGTAAAAGCTGACCTGACAGCGCTGATGACGGATAGCCAAGACTGGTGGCCTGCGGATTACGGTCATTACGGTCCGTTTTTTATCCGGATGGCGTGGCACTCTGCTGGGACATACCGTGTGGGTGATGGACGTGGTGGCGCGGGTGCTGGTAACTTGCGGTTTGCTCCGCTGAATTCTTGGCCAGATAACGGCAACCTTGATAAGGCTCGCCGCTTACTGTGGCCGATCAAATCAAAGTATGGTCGCAAGATTTCTTGGGCCGATCTGATGATCTTGACCGGTAACGTTGCGCTTGAGACGATGGGTTTTGAGACGTACGGCTTTGCCGGTGGTCGCGAAGACATCTGGGAACCTGAGGAAGACATTTACTGGGGTCCAGAAACCGAATGGCTGGCCGACGAACGATACGATGATCCGCGTGAGTTGATTGGTGTGTTAGGCGCGGTTCAGATGGGCCTGATCTATGTGAACCCAGAGGGGCCGAACGGGAACCCTGATCCACTCGCCTCTGCTGCTGACATCCGCGAGACGTTTGCCCGTATGGCAATGAACGATGAAGAAACTGTTGCACTTGCCGCTGGTGGTCACACCTTTGGTAAGGCGCATGGTGCGGCTGACGCAGATATGTACGTGGGTGCAGAACCCGAAGGTGCGCCACTTGAACAGCAAGCCCTTGGTTGGAAAAACAGCTTTGAGTCCGGTAAGGCAGAGCACGCAATCACTTCTGGTCTTGAAGGCGCTTGGACAAGCAACCCGATCAAATGGGACAATGGCTATTTCGACAACCTGATGGGTCTCGATTGGGAGCTTGGCAAAGGGTCAGGCGGCGCGCATCAGTGGTATCCCAAAAACGGTGAGGCGAATGTGCCCGATGCCCATGTCGATGGCAAAACGCACATGCCAACGATGTTCACATCCGACATCGCGCTGAAAGAAGACCCAGCGTACCGAGCCATTTCGGAGCGGTTCCACAAAGACCCCGCTGCATTCCAGTTGGCCTTCGCAAAGGCGTGGTACAAGCTGACGCACCGCGACATGGGCTCGTATGAGCGTGGTTTGGGCGATCACAAGCCAGCAGAGCCACTTTTGTGGCAAGACCCGGTGCCAGCAGTTGATTATGCGCTGATTAACGATGCAGACATTGCTGACTTGAAGGCGAAGATCCTCGCGTCTGGGCCGACAAGTGCCGACCTCGTTTCTGTGGCTTGGGCGTCTGCATCGACCTTCCGTGGGTCTGATAAGCGCGGCGGTGCCAATGGTGCGCGCATCGCTTTGGCCCCTGCGAAAGATTGGGAAGCCAACAACCCAATGCAGCTTGCGAAAACGCTTGATGCATTGCGCAGTGTTCAGTCTTCTTTCGGCAAGACAGTATCGCTGGCTGATCTGATCGTTCTGGGTGGCTGTGCGGCTATCGAAGCTGCGGGGGACGTCAAAGTTCCATTCACACCGGGCCGGACAGATGCGACCCAAGAGCAAACAGATGTTGTCTCCTACGCTTGGCTCAAGCCAGACGCAGACGGTTTCCGTAACTACTACGATGCGAAAGCGTTGAAGCGGACACCTGCAGAGATGCTTGTGGACAAGGCGCAGTTGCTCACCCTCTCAGCCCCAGAAATGACGGTTCTGTTGGGTGGATTGCGGACATTGGGCGCGACCTATGATGGGTCTGCAAACGGTGTGTTCACAGACACCCCGGGCACGTTGAACAACGCTTACTTTGTCAATCTTCTCGACATGGGCACTGAATGGAAAGCCACGTCCAAGGACAGCTATGAAGGCATCGACCGCGCTTCTGGTGCTGTGAAATGGACTGGCAAATCGGTGGACATCCTGGTCGGATCAAACTCAGTTCTGCGGGCAGTGGCTGAAGTTTATGCATCTGCCGATGCGGCTGAGAAGTTCAAGACTGACTTTGTGGCAGCATGGACAAAAGTAATGACGTTGGACCTTGTCTAAGCCGACACTGATCTGAAGATACACAGCGCCCCAGTGGAAATTGGGGCGCTTTTTTGTGTCTAGTTGGCCTGAATGGTCTCAGCCGCAATCCGAATTTTCACAGCATCATCGATAATATCACCGCTCACGGAGTAGGTCATCCCATACTGGCTGCGCTGGGTTTCCCCGGTCAGGGATAGATTAAAAACAAGGCTTTTGTGGTCAAACGGATA
>JAPKCP010000337.1 GCA_028822885.1 Yoonia sp.
AGCGCGCAAGTGTGGTGCGCCGTTCCAATAACCGCATCAGAGCCGCCCATCACACCGGAAAAATAACACCACGTGTCCATAATTTCGCCGGTGATTTGAACCCATGTGCCTTCATCAACGGCGACTGCCGGATTCGTGAACGCAAATAGCGTCGCACTGATCACGCCTACCAATTTCATTTGCGTGCCCATATTGGCAGTTCATCATTCGTAAAAGTTTGACACAAATCGGGCCGCATGAAGCAAATCAAATCAAAGTGACGCCAGCGTTTTTCATCCTCACTATCGCAGTGGCAAGTGACCCGTCGAAGTCAATCGCGCGACAAAGGGCAGTGTTCACTGTCACTTCATACCCAAGCCCAGCAGCATCCACTGCCGAATAATTTACGCAAAAATCAGTGGCGAGACCAACCATTGTCAGCGTCGAAATTCCGCGCGATTGCAGATACCCATGCAGACCAGTTGGCGTCGTGTGGTCATTTTCAAAGAACGCCGAGTAGCTGTCAATCGCAGGGTTGAACCCCTTGCGGATGATCAGATCAGCGGCATCAGTTTTGAGATCCTTGTGGAAGGCCCCGCCAATGGTCCCTTGGATGCAATGATCAGGCCATAAGACCTGCGGACCATATGGCATCTGAAACACGCTCATCGGGTCGGCGTCGTGCGTGGATGCAAACGACGAATGGCCAGTGGGGTGCCAATCCTGCGTTAAAACAACCGCGGCAAAATCCACCATGAGGGCGCTGATACCGGGGACAATAAAATCACCCTCGGTCACGGCCAAAGCACCACCCGGGCAAAAGTCATTCTGAACGTCGATCACGATGAGGGCTTGCATGGTTAATCCTTTAATAGCTACGTGGATTTTGCCCGATTTGTGCATAGAAGTCACCCACGGCCTTCTGATTTTTCAGGTGAACAACTTCAAGATGCGGGTTTTCATTAACGAGACGCTGTAATCGATTGCGATGAGAGTGTCGCGTGTCCCAAATCCATTTCCTGAACGTGAGTGTTCCGCCACTGAATTCCGCTGGACAGTTGAGATCTGAATGTGGGCGTGGCTGCCACCCGCGCATATGGTAAATTTGGTGCATATGATAAACCGTTAGACTGGTCGCATTCCCCAAAGCACAGGCAAGCGTACTTTTGACTCACCCAGGGCCACCATTGACCCTCACACGCTTCATGCACTGGTTGTATTGCGGGTACGCGGATTTTCCAGAGAATTCGAGCACAAGACAGAATATTTTAGGCCAGAAGAAGTATCGAGGGCTTGGCAGTCCCCGTTGTTTGAACTATCGCCGCATTTTTTGGTGATGGAGCGCCCATGTTTCCGCAGACACTTGGTATAGATTTTGGAACATCAAACACCGCTGCTGGCGTGATGGCAGGCGACCGGCCTTATTTGATTGAGGTTGAACCGGGACAGACGACCCTCCCCACGTCCGTGTTTTTTGATACACAGCGCAAAATCACCGTCTATGGATCCGCAGCCAACACCGCATTGATTGATGGCCGCGAAGGGCGGTTTATGCGGGCATTGAAGTCCGTTCTTGGGACACCGTTAATGCGTGAACGTCGGCAGGTCGCCTATGAAACACTGACCCTGATCGAAGTCGTCGCCCGGTTCCTGCGCACCATTCGAGAGCGTGCAGAAAGTGCGACAGGCCTCACGCTTAAGCACGCTGTGTCAGGTCGCCCTGTTCTGTTCCATTCCAAAGACGCTGACAGAGATGCACAAGCTCTGATTGATTTGCGTGAAGCGTATAGCCTTGCGGGCTTTGAAAGCGTCTCATTCGTTTTCGAGCCGGAAGCCGCCGCCCTTGCGGCTGGCGACGTGACAGGATTAGGCCTGATCGTGGATATCGGTGGTGGTACGTCTGACTTTTCTGTCTTTACGCGTGAAGCCGGGAAAACCAAGATTATTGCGTCACATGGTACGCGCGTTGGTGGCACTGATTTTGACAAAGCCATTAGTCTTAGGCATGTGATGCCCCTGCTTGGGCGTGGTGCTGAAATCCGCAATGACATGGGACCGGGAACATATCTGGCCCCAAATGTGATCTTCAATGACCTCGCGAGCTGGGAAAAAATCCCGTTCCAGTACACAGCAGAAACGCGAAGGATGGCTGCGCTTTTTGCCAGGAAAGGCCTCGACCACGCGGTTTTCAAGCGCCTGCAAGACACGCTTGATCTTGAGCTTGGACATGACCTCGCGTTTGCTGTCGAGCGTGGAAAAATCATGGTGAACAAGCCGGATGCAACCGATGCCGCGATCGACCTAGCGGTCCTTGAACTGGGCCTTCGTGCGCGACTGACCGTCGATGCATTGGGTGACGCCTTGTCTGATCATGGGGCTACAATCCGCACTTGCGCCACCGAAACGCTTGCCCGTGCAAACGTCGCTGCCAGCGATATCACAACCGTTATTTTTGTTGGTGGCTCAAGCCTAATGCATGTTGTGCGTCGTGAAATGCGTGGATTATTTCCAGATGCTGCGTTGGTCGATTCTGAGGCGTTCACCGCTGTGGCAAGCGGTCTTGCGATGGCTGCAGAGGCTGCCGACAAACACCGTTAGAATCCATGTTTAAACCCTGCGTCTGGCGTTCCCGTAAAGCAGCGCGGCACAAAGGGAAATTCGGGCGTCAAGAAATAAGCGTAGGTCCCATTTGGATATTCAGCTGACTGGGTAAACGCGCCGTTGCACGTGTCCAAGTCCCCAAATTCCGCAACATATTCATAGTCTTGAACAAATGCGCCGTCATAGTCACCTGTTGGCGCATCACCACCCGGACGAGCGCCTGACTTTAACACATAGGATGAAGCCACTTGGGTCAATTGGCCGTCCAAGATACCCGTCAACGCATAGATCGGATAGCCGTCAGCGGCATACCCGACCAAGGGCGAATGCCTGCTAGCGTCATAACGCAACAGCGCGAGCAGGCCAAAAGGCACCCCGTGATAATGGTATGTGCCTTGCGGCTGAACATGCGCATAATTCGCGTCAACGCCCAACGGCACAGCCCCGCCCAGAGCATCGTAGTTCCAACCAGATCGTGGATTACCTTGCCAGAATTCAGCAGCAAAGGGATCAAAAACCACTCCTTTCACAGACACCCCAAATACCCAGCCCTGTGCGGATGTGAGCGACTGCGCCCGTGTGGGGCTGAGAGGAACCTGTAGATTAACCTGCTGTTCAGAGATCATGTTTGGATTGCCCGGGTTAGGAAACGCCCCAACAAGGTGATCTGGAATCCCATTGGCAAAAATCGTCCGCG
>JAPKCP010000053.1 GCA_028822885.1 Yoonia sp.
TTGCGCAGCTTGCAAGGGATGACAGCCCTGACTTTGCGGTAATGAGCGTTGTGTCAGGAGTGGACAAGCTAAGATCACGGGCCACTGCGATGAACGCAAGTTTATCGTGAACACGCGCCATATGCAAAGCAACTGGCGCGCGGGCCCCGGTGACAAGAATGACTTTCGGCGTCACACAACTTTGTTAAACCAAGCAATGCGGACGCACTGCAAAAATATTCAGGCGGCGTATTGGTGGGGGGGCTGGATGCAAACCTCGCCCATGCCGTCAAGTTCCATGACCATCACCAGGGCATTGGCCGCATCCATAGAAAGCGTGCTGTAGACAGATAAGCCTGCATCGATCAAATCACTTGACCACGGGCAGAATATCAATGCGCCAATGTTACAAAAGACAACTTCGTCCTGTGCAAAGACCAATGTCACGATCTCAATTTGGGTGGCCGGTGGCACACGTTTAATGCCACGGAACCCTTCTAGCGCCAAGGCAGGGATCATTGCGAAGGGATCGTCAAAAACTTCTTCAGCCGCATCTGATTCGATCATAATGGACTGCTGGGGAAGTATAATCATCGGATCACGGTTGCCTAATGCCTCGGTTGGGACAAAGAGAGGCCATGCGTCACAGTGCGTATATTCACCCATCGTAGCGATGATTTGCCGGTCTATCGACGCCACTGTTTGCATGCCGCCGTCAAATGTCAGGACCTTATCCCCGACAGCAACCCCGGCCACATCGCGCCAGCCAATTTGTGTCGCGACCTTTGTACCTGCAACCAAACCCGAGACGATTTCCGTCAATACCTTCCCTGCAAGCGGGCCAGCCTCAGCCATTTCGCTCCGCTGCCAGACATCTTTTCGAAATTCAAACATTGACGCAATTCCCATAAATTTGACACCGACTGGTTACCTCCCAGTTCTCGTCATTTGCTCACTCAATTCACGATTCTTCTCGGGACGAAGGTGCGTTTGAATATGGGCAAGTTTGCGACTTTGTTGCGTGGTTAATGGGGAATTCGCCAATTTGAGTGGGATTTAGTCAAATTTCGAAACAAACTCTCTCTGCACTGTCGAGAATTTTCAACTGGAGCAATCAAACCGATAGCCAAATTGGGCAATGTCTGTGGCACAAGAATCAGCAATCACGGCTACATCTGCATCAGAATAATAAGGTCGCCAATCCCGAGCGCGCGCAGATGCATTGACCCGGTCCACTTTACAAGCAAAGCCAATATGCTCCCAAAATGGTATAAGGTCTTGCTCTAACGTCTCAAGCCTAGCGAACAAATCACAGCGGGACGTCCCAGCTGCATCCACCACATAAGAGCCATAGGGATGCGCCCGAAAGCCAACTTGTGTCGCCTCATGGTTGATGAATTGCGAAAAACTGAGCGTCTGGGCCCGCGTTACAGCCGGATGCGCAAACGATTGCGTTTGGAGCCAATGGTAATAGCTGACCGCCCGGTCCCATGGGTTGCGCACAATCGTCAGCACAAAGTATGCAGCCGGATCAACAACTCCATCGATGTCCCCAAGCGTGCTATGTTTCCACAGTCGCCCCGCTGGCGTAAGCGTTTTCAACCGACCCTTTCGCTTCTTAGCCTTAGGCGTGTCGCCGATCAGAATGTCATCCTTCATCGCGCGATCTTCGAGAGCCAGCGCAAGGGACGTCCCTCCAGTTTTGGGAATATGCACAAAAATAAACTTGCGACCGGGTGAGATGATCATGCGGGCACGGCAACTTTGCGACCGCGCACTGAGATGATAACCCCTGACGCCATAATGCAAAGCAGCCCCAACAGGCCAATATTGTCCGGCACTTCACCCCACAGAACAATCGCCCATAGCGTTGCAAAGACGATCATCGTATTTTCAAAGACTGCGATAAAGCTCGATTCCGCCATCTGGTACGACTTTATAATCAACCCAACACCAATTAACGACCCGATCCCCTGAACAACAGTCAGGATCAAGAACATCCCCTCAAACGGCACCCAACCGCGGAACACAAAACCTGCAGCACCCGCTGGCGGATCAGTCACAAGTTGACCCATCATTACTGTCCCGATTCCACCAATCACCAGCATAAAGCCAAAGAATACTGCAAGTAGCGATAGCGTGCCTTCAGCGGCGCACCAGCGGCGTGTCATGATGATCCCAATCGCATGGAACGCCCCCGCAAGAATGGGCAGAAACGTCATCGCCCCCAGCCCCTGTGCATCTGGGCGCAACACTAAGATGATTCCAAAGAACCCCAGCAGAACGGCAAAACCACGTCGCAAGCCAATTGTTTCCCGCAAGAAGATCATTGAGAATATGACAACAAAAATTGGGGCCGTGAACAGGCCTGCGACGGCTTGGGCGATCGGCATGCTCCCTAGGCAGCCAAAGTAGACCAGCATCGCCATGGTCGCAAAGAACGTGCGCCCAAGCACGCGTGCGGGCCGTTTAGGTCGCAGTTCAATCTTGAGAACAGCAGCCGCAATGACCAAAATGCCAAGCGCGGTCACAGATCGCATCAAATGAAACTGCCAAAGCCCGCCTGTTTCCGCCACCAACCGCATGAAGTTGTCGATCAACCCAAAAAGCGCCATCGCTGACAGGGTGTAAGCCACCGCAAGCTTCGAATTTTGGTCGCCATCGTTCATTGCAGTCCCCTTTATCGTTCACCAGACCTTGTCGTTTTCCTAAATCCCTGACTAGTCTATTTCTGACATCACAGGGGAGGTGCGCGTCATGGGCTGGATGAAAGACGAAGTAGGGCTGGAAAAGTGTGCGGCAAATCATGTGCCGCTCACCCCGCTGTCGCATCTCGTGCGGGCAGCGCGTGTTTTTACGGACCGGACAGCGCTTATTTATGGCGATACGCGCCTCACATATGCTGATTATCACGGGCGCGTGACCCGTCTTGCCTCAGCGTTGGTAAAAGCTGGTGTAAAGTCCGGCGATGTGGTCGCCACAATCTTACCCAACATTCCAGCCCAATCGGAGGCCGCATTTGGCGTGCCTGCCTGCGGTGCCGTGCTGAACACCATTAACACACGACTTGATGTCGATACCGTTGCATATATTTTTGACCACGGTGGGGCCGCAGTCGTGTTGTGCGACAGCCAGTTTATTCCGATGTGCATGGCCGCCATCGACTTGATGGAAGGGCCCGCACCCTTAGTCATTGAAGTTCCTGACCCAGTGGCGGGCGTTCCCGCTATTGGCGATCAGCAAGACTACGAGGATTTTCTGGCAACTGGCGACGCCGATTTCACATGGATTATGCCAGACGATGAATGGGAAAGCCTTGCGCTGAACTACACCTCGGGCACAACTGGGCGGCCAAAAGGTGTCGTCTACCATCATCGTGGGGCCTATCTGATGACGATGGGTACACCAATTTCTTGGCAACTTGCACTTTACCCAATTTACCTGCAAATCGTGCCGCTATTTCACTGCAACGGCTGGAATCACACATGGATGATGCCTGTCCTTGGTGGCACTGTTGTCTGCTGTCGCGATATCACAGCAACGAAAATATATGACGCAATTGCTGACCACGGTGTGACACATTTTGGTGGCGCACCTATCGTGCTGAACCTGATTGTGAACGCCGCCCAACGCCGCGATTTTGACCACACCGTCGAAGTCTTCACCGCAGGCGCACCCCCTGCCCCCGCGACTTTGGCAGCAGTTGGCAAGCTAGGCTTCAATATTACGCAGGTTTACGGCCTCACTGAAACCTATGGCCACGTCACTGAGTGCATCTGGAACAACGATTGGGACGCGCTGCCCACAGATGATCAATCTGCCATCAAGGCCCAACAAGGTGTCGCCTTTCCAGTGATGGAGGACATTACAGTCGTCGACGATCAAATGACTCAAGTCACCAAGAACGGTGCCACACAGGGCGAAATCGTGATCCAAGGCAATGCTGTGATGAAAGGTTACCTGAAGAACCCAGAAGCCACCAAGAAAGCCTTTGCCGGTGGGTACTTTCACTCTGAAGACCTCGCGATCCAGCATCCAAATGGCTATATTCAAATCTCGGATCGCGCGAAGGATATCATCATTTCGGGCGGTGAAAACATTTCGTCAGTCGAGGTAGAGGGCGCGTTAATGCACCACCCGGCGGTAAACCTGTGTGCTGTGGTGGCCAAACCCGACGACAAATGGGGCGAAGTACCCTGCGCCTTTGTTGAACTGAAAGACGGGGCGACAGCGAGCGAGGCCGAAATCATCGCCTTTGCACGCGAACGGCTTGCAGGCTTCAAAACCCCTAAGAAAGTCATATTCCAAGAACTGCCGAAGACCTCTACTGGAAAGATTCAAAAGTTCGAACTGCGCAAGTTAGTGAAGATGACCTAACTTCATTTCGCCAAAACAACTCAGTCTTCAAACACCCCAACCGCGCCCCTACACTTTGACCACAACCCACGCTAAACTGATAAAAAAAGTGAAGCAGGCACATGACGGCACTGACCCAGTTTGAACGACTCGAAAGCGACGGCATTTGGCGTGAAAGTGCCAGCGCCGACCCCGTTGATGTGACCGTCGCCTTTGGCAAGGCCACGCTCGTTCTCACCAACCGATCAGGCCAACCCCTGACGCATTGGTCGCTGCCAGCTGTGACACGGCTAAACGCTGGTATACGCCCCGCCTTTTTCACTCCTGCCCCCGACACGGGTGAAACGCTTGAGATTGAAGATTCGCTGATGGTCGATGCGATTGAGACAGTGCGGAAAGCCCTGCTCAACCTCCCCCCCCGCCCGCAGCGACTGCGTGGTCTTGTGACACTTGGCGTAATTGCGTTGCTGGCTGGGGCTGGAGCGTTATGGGGACCCGGCGCATTTACCCGTCAGACGTTGTCGGTTGTCCCTGATTCCAAGCGCAGCGAAATCGGGGCCACTATCCTCGGTCATTATCAGCAATTGACAGGCCCGACTTGTCGCAATGCGCTTGGCACCATACCACTGGCTAAACTTAAGACCCGACTGATGGGGCGCGACACGAAGGGCCAAATTGTTGTGGTCCAGATTCTGCCTCAAGGGGCCACTGTTTTGCCGGGCGGCATCGTTCTTGTGGATCGCGCCCTGATTGAACGCCTAGATGACCCGGCCATCACTGCTGGCTTTATCATCGCAGCAATTTCGGGCCGCAATAGTCATGATCCACTGGGCGATGTGCTTGCAGATGCCGGGATCACAGCCACGCTACAACTTTTCACAACCGGCAATATCCCCCAAGATATTTTGCGCGACTACGCGAGATCACTGCAGCAAATGCAGGACACCCCCACAGACGTGACAGACCTCGAAAGGGCCTTCGATGCGGCAAGAGTCCCGCTGCGGCCCTACGCGCGACAGCGCGATCCAGACGGCGTCTTGTTTGGTGACATCACTGACGGGGCCTCAACGCCCACATTGACTGATAGCGAATGGGTCCGCCTCCAAGGCGTCTGTGCTACCTAACCTGCCTACAAGAAAGGACCTCGCGGTCGTATGCGAGGCCCTTTCCCGGGAGAACTCTTTGTTTAGTTTCGCGTAAACGCATCCCCAAAGCCTGCAGCCCGTGCCGCCTGAAGGCCGGTCCGAAGCTGTGCAGGTTGGGCAAATGGCCCTAGAATGACGATCTTGATGGCTGTCCCGTTCCGCGTTGTATTCGCGAATGTGACAGGCCAGCCACGTCCTTGGAATTGGCTGGCGAGGCGGTTGGCGTTGTTGTGATCACCAAAGCTGCCGACCTGAACAAAACGATGCGTTGTCGCCGCTGCGGCCGGGGCGCGCACAGCCGCTGGGGCCACGTTGCGTGATGACACGCGCGCAGTGAGTGGCGCCGTCGGTGCCCCGATCAAACCCTCAGCGATAGCTTGTTCACGTGTGACGCGGCGCACCCCACGGTTTGGGTTGATCCGGCCATCGGTCCAGACCTGAGTATATCCTGCGGGAGGACGAATGTGTTGCCCGCGAACAGCTGCTGGTGAGGGATTCGATGCGGGAACTGGCGGGGATGCAAACGGCAAGGGCGCTGTTGCACGCGTGGTGAAAGTGATGCCCGATGGCGACTCGGATTGTGGGCCACAGCGCACAGGATTATTAGCCGTGCCGACCAGATACTGTGCGCTGACGCCCGACACACCTGGGCAGTTTCCAAACGATGCCAAAGCGACCGGCGCTTGGACGGCGGGGGCAAATGGTGCAAAGACCGTCGCAGGCGCGCCCGGACCAACCGGACCTGCGTTTGTTGCGACTGACGCTACAAACGTTGGTACTGCGGCACACGCCACGGGTGATCCTGTTGCTGCGTCAATGAAGGTTCGACCAGTTGATGCTATCTCTGCGCAAATTTCGGCACGTGTCACACGGCGTGGGCCTGTTGCGACCCCTAACTGTGACGTCGACGCAGCCACCAGTGCAGGCCCGGGCCCACAATCGATCGGCTGACGCGTGCTGCCACTGATTAAGCCTGCCTGAACACCAAAGCGCCCAGCGCAAGCTTCTGCAAACGTTATGCGCGGTGCAACCGGCTGGATCACAGCGGTCGGTGTCCGAACAAGTGCCGCAAGTAGCGGCGCCGGCAACGGTAATGGATCCCCAACAGATGCGGTCATCAGTGATGCACTTGGGGCGGGGCCACAATTAACCGCGCCACCATTCGCGGTCGCGAATCCAGTTTGGATGCCAAAATTGCCTGCACAAACCTCCGCCAAAGTAATGCGACGAGGTTCGGGCGTAGCCACTGGTGCTACAATTGGCGCAGTGCGCGGCGCGGCGATTGCTGCGGTTGTTACCACAGGAATATCGTCGAAGAGAATAATCGGACCACTTGCCGCGATTGAACCCGCTTGGGCAGCGATTTGGGTCTGCTGAAAACCACATAGCTGGTTCCGTTGACGGTCAACGCGCGGCACCCAATTCACCAAGATGCCCTGCCCTGCACGGACAAATGCACAACCTTGGCTATCCACATACTGCGTCCCACGAAAGGACGTCGGCGGAAATTCAGCCGGGGTTGCTAGAGACTGCGCCTGCACGGCAAGCGTCGCCCCAGCTGTCAGAGCCACTATACTTACAATTCCAAACGCCGCCCGTACCATATCGGTTGATTTCCCCACCACATTTGGTGTCAGGATGCATCAGTCGGTCTATTTTGTAAACAATCTGTTTGCGAATCGGCTTTTATTACTTGGTTCCAAACATCCGATCGCCCGCATCCCCAAGACCCGGAACAATATAGCCGTTTTCATTCAAGTGGCTATCGACTGCAGCCGTGACAATCGGCACGTCTGGATGGGCCTCTTTCATCCGCGCAATACCTTCTGGGGAAGCCAGTAGGCACAAAAAGCGGATATTTTTCGCTCCCGATTTTTTCAACAGATCGATCGCCGCAACAGAAGAGTTACCCGTCGCAAGCATTGGGTCCACTGCAATTACCAGACGTTCTGACATCTCAGTCGGCACCTTAAAGTAGTACTGCACAGGCATGAGCGTTTCTTCGTCACGGTAAAGACCCACAAAGCCCACACGCGCAGATGGGATCAGTTCCAACACCCCATCGAGAAGGCCATTGCCTGCCCGCAGGATCGACACAAGTGCCAGCTTCTTGCCATCCAAAACAGGCGCGTCCATGGCCTCAACCGGGGTCTCAATACGGCGCGTTGTCAGCGGAAGACCGCGCGTAACCTCATAGGCCAGCAACTGTGAAATCTCGCGCAATAGTTGGCGGAAAACAGCCGTAGAGGTGTTTTTATCCCGCATCAGCGTCAGTTTGTGCTGCACCAAGGGGTGGGTAACGTGGGTCAGATGCGTATCAGTCATTTTTGGCAGCCTCCAGGCGTTTCACGATGGCCGCACGCGTTGTGTCGTCGCAAAACGCGGCCTCAATTGCAGTGGTGTTCAGCGCGTCAAAGTCAGGGCGGTCCCAACCGAAGACACGGTTCAGTTCTTCAAATTCACGGGTCATCGTTGTCGCAAAGAAGGGTGGATCGTCCGTTGAAACGGTCACTTTGACGCCACGCTCACGTAACTTTGCGATTGGGTGCGCATCCAAACCCGTGACGGCTTTTAGGACCACATTTGAGCCCGGACAGACCTCTAATACCACACCATCTGCCGCCAGCTGATCCACCAGCGCGTCATCATGGATCGCGTTAATTCCGTGCCCGATGCGTTCAACTTTGAGGTCGCGCAGGGTGTCGGCCACCATATCCGGCCCACCCCATTCGCCTGCGTGGCAGGTCAGTCGCAAACCAGCCTCGCGTGCTAAATCAAAGCTGTACGCGAAATCACCGGGACGTCCGACCATTTCAGCGCCCGCCATCCCAAACCCAACAAGATAGTCATCAGCCGTTTCTGCAGCGCATTTGGCCGCCGGAATTGCCTTTTCGGGACCAATGTGGCGCAAGCATGTGACAATGGCGCGGTGCACAATGCCAAAGTCTTTTTCAGCCGCATCGGCACCTTCTTTGATCGCTGCAAGGAATTCTTTCCATGCGATCAGATCAGATCCACCACAAAAGTCGGGCGACAGGAACGTTTCCGCATAGATCACACCTGATTTTGCCGTCTCTTCAAGCGCCAGATAGGTCAAACGCTGGAAATCTTCGGGCGTCGTTAACGCTGCTGTCGCGCCGTCATAAACCTCAATGAAATGTGCAAAATCACGAAAGCTGTAATTGCCATTTTCATCAAACAGACCTTCAATATCGATCTTCTTTTCTTTCGCGATTTGACGCACGAATGACGGTGGCGCCGCGGCCTCGTGATGCAGGTGCAGTTCTACCTTGGGCATGGTCGCGAATGTCATAGAAAGCTCTTTCCTTTACCCGTGTGGGGCACGTTCAAATGGGCGGCGATGGATGCCGCGACATCCGTAAATTGCAGGTGGCCAAGCGGTTTGGCCCCTATGCCATGAACCAACACAGGCACCCGTTCGCGGGTATGGTCGGTTCCGGGCCAAGTGGGGTCATTGCCATGATCTGCCGTCACGATCAACAGATCATCTGGCCTCAGGCGTAGCATCAGGTCGGCCAACGCCGCATCAAACCATTCCAGATGCCGCGCATAGCCCGCCACGTCACGGCGGTGGCCATATTCGCTGTCAAATTCCACAAAGTTCGCGAAAGTGAACGACCCGGGTGCGGCCTGATCGACCAGATTATTCAAGTCCGCCATCAGGCTGTCATCCCGGCCTTTACAGGTTGTGGTGATCCCACGCATTGAAAAGATATCACCAATTTTGCCGACACCATGAACGGTGCGCCCAGCCGCGTGCACGTCATCGCAAAGCGTTGGCGATGGGGGTGCTATAGCAAAGTCTTTGCGGTTCGCCGTCCGTTTGAAACCGGTTTTCACGTCACCGATAAAGGGACGCGCAATCACACGTCCAATTCTCATGGCGTGTAATGTGGGGGCGATATCAGCGCAAAGCTTTAGCAGCCGGTCAAGTCCGAACACCTCTTCATGCGCCGCGATTTGCAGGACTGAATCCGCGGATGTGTAGCAAATCGGCCAACCCGTCTGCATATGCCGCGCGCCTTCCTTTTCGATCACGGCAATGCCGCTGTCGTGGCGATTGGCGAGGATACCGCCAGTACCTGCCACTTCACAGATCATTACAGTCAGATCATCGGAAAAGGCTGGGTCAGTGTTCGGGAACGTGTGCCAATCCCAAGGGACAGGCACACCGGCAAGCTCCCAGTGGCCAGACGGCGTGTCCTTGCCGCGCGAGACCTCTGTCGCAGCACCCCACGCGCCAGTTGGGGATTGCTTAAATCCATTGAATTCAAATCCCGAGGCAAGATTGACCGCAGCCCCAAGCCCAAGGTTGTTCAATGTTGGCACGATCAACGGCCCCATGCGTCCAATGTCCGCCTGACCGTTCGCACAAGCCTGCGCGATATGACCAAAGGTGTTTGATCCAGTATCAGGCAAATCACCGTTAAAGTATTCATTTGCATCAGGCGCACCACCAATGCCCACACTGTCAATCACAACCAAAAAGGCCCTTTGCTGGGGGGCGTCGGTCATGGGTCGATCCTTTCAATAATCAGCGGAGCATGTACGGGGGCATCCCCGAGCGTGATCGCTTTTAGAACCGCATGCGCTGCAATTTCTGCGGCGTCTTCGGTGGCTGCGTGAATTGTGCAAAGCGGCTGGCCGCGACTGACTTTATCACCCACGCTAAGCATGTCAGAGAACCCAACCGATGGATCGATCTTGTCGGTCTCAACCTGACGCCCGCCACCCAAGGCGACAACTGCAAGCCCTAGCGCTTCACCATTGATTGCAGAGATATAGCCATCATTTGGCGCTGGAACGTCACCAATAATCTTGGCGGCTGGCAGATGCGTGCGCCAATCGTCGGCCATATCAGGCGGCCCACCTAAGGCTGCAACCATGTCTGCGAACCGAGTTAATGCATCGCCAGATGTGATCGCTGCTTGCAGACGTAATTTTGCCGAGGTCTCATCTTCACCGTGCAACGCCAAAACCCGCGCACCCAAGGCCACACTCAGCTCAAACAGTCGTGGCGCGGCGGCGATATTGCCCGACAGGACTTCCATGCACGCCGCGATCTCAACTGCATTGCCAAGTGCAGGGGCCAACGGCGTGTTCATATCCGTGACCAAAGCCGCCGTTTTACACCCTGCCCCGTTTGCCGTGTCGACAAGGGCGCGTGCCAAAGCTGATGCCTCTTCATGGGTTTTCATAAACGCACCAGAACCTGCTTTGACGTCCAACACTAACCCATCCAAGCCTGCGGCTAGTTTTTTGGATAAGATCGAGGCGGTGATGAGATCGATACTGTCAACCGTCGCAGTAACATCACGGATCGCGTAGAGCCGTTTGTCAGCCGGAGCGATAGCCCCCGTGGCCCCAACAATTGCGCAGCCAACTTTGCTGACAATCTGGCGCAACTTTGCCTCTGTCACCGATGTTGATAGCCCCGGTATCGCCTCAAGTTTATCAAGCGTGCCGCCTGTGTGCCCAAGCCCACGCCCCGAAATCATCGGCACATAGACACCGCAAGCCGCCAACGCAGGCGCGAGGATCAGTGACACGCAATCACCCACGCCCCCTGTCGAATGCTTGTCCAATACAGGGCCGTTCAAATCCCACGCCAACACGTCGCCACTGTCACGCATACCCGTCGTCAGTGCCACGCGTCCAGCATCCGAAAGCCCGTTAACACAGACTGCCATTGCAAATGCCCCGGCTTGCGCATCACTCACATCACCCGTTGCCAACCCGCCTGAAAACCACGCCAATTCAGCCGCATTTAGCGTCTGCTTGTGTCGTACTTTGGCGATGATTGCCCGGGCATCCATTCCTTAGGTCCGCGTCATGAAATCTGCATCGAACTGACCCGGCAGCAATGCTCCAACGTTTGTGACCTCTTGCAGTCCGTCAGTCGTCAGCATCGTCACAACGGCGTCACCCGCAGCAAATTCAGCCAGTTTTTGGCGACATCCCCCACACGGCGTCACCGGTTTGGGGCTATCAGCCACCACGGCCACCGCAACGATCTTCGTCTCACCAGCCGCGACCATGGCCGCGATTGCGCCCGCCTCAGCACAGGTGCCTTCGGGATAGGCCACGTTTTCAACGTTACAGCCAACATAGATATTGCCGGCAGCCGTCTGGATGGCCGCACCAACCTTAAAGTTTGAATAAGGGGCATGGGCATTTTCGCGCACAGCGCGGGCGGCGTCGATAAGTATCATAAGTGGCTCCTGTTTGATCAGGTGAATGTGACGTCCGGGGACGGGTGTTGCAAGTCAGGATTACGCAGCAGGTACACCGGGCAGCGCCACTTCGAGAAGTTCAAGATCATCGCTCGCCTCTGCATAAAGTGTTGGCATGCCCGGCGGGATGACAAAAGCATCACCTGCTGACAAAATGTGTGGGTCTTGGCCATCACCGTGAAGCGTGAAGCGTCCCTCCATCACAAAGGTAAAGTGGATATCCGCATCGTGGCTGGCCCAGTCAGCCAAGCCATCGCCTTTACGGATCACTTGCACGCCAGCGACGCCTTGGGTGTTGTCAGCAATCGTTGTGTCGCGACAAATATAACCCTGCAAACGGTGCGGGACCCATTCGGCACCCTCACCAACATTATGGACAAACCGTTGCCCCGCCCAAGTGCGGTCAGGGTTCAGCGTTGCAGTTGGAAGGGTCATAACATGATCAATCTCAGTCACATGCTCCGCAGGTACACCGATTTCGATGACCTCAATCCCATCTGATGCCTCAAGCACCCGGTGCCGGATTTCGGGGGGCTGAATAAAGCAATCACCAGCATTGAGGCGGATTGGCCCACCTTGGTCTTCGTAAACAACATCCACCCAGCCGCGATAACAAAAGATCAGCTGGAACCCGACTTTATGATAATGCACCATGTCTGGGACAGGGCCACCATCAGGAATACGAATGTGGCTTGCGATGATCGATCCCCCCAGACGGTCAGGGATCAGGTCGCGGTAGTGCATACCGGCACGGCCAATGACCCATGGGGCCTGATCCGCCAAGCGCCGCACGACAAAACTATGCGCGGTCTGCGGCAGTGTCAGTGGCGGATTAAGCGGTTCGACAATCACTATGGTGCCGCCGGGGGACGTGAGCGTTGTGTCACCACCCGCAAATTGCGGATCATCTGTCGCGATAATCACTGCGACAGGCGGTCCGGGAACCGCCGCATCCAAGCGCACAGCAAGACCGTGGCCACTTAGGACAGCTACACTTGGGTCATCAGCCGGATAAATACGGTCCATCCGCATCCCCAAAACTTTGGTGAAAAAGCCGATATCGGCCGTCAAATTGGTTGTGGGCAGGCGCACTTCGGCCTGAATAGCGTTGCTTTGTGTCATCCGCGTAGCCTGTCGCGGCAAACATAGATTTGCAAGCAGCGTCAGATCGTGATTTGTTTAGGCTTCAAGACAACGCTTTCCTTGCCTCGGGAAAAGTAGTTTAATATTAAACGAATTCCTTTCAGGTGGAAATATGACTGATAAAGCTAAAGACGCGCTGCGCGAAGAAGCACTAAACTATCACAAGTTCCCTAAGCCGGGTAAGCTGGAAATCCGGGCGACAAAACCGCTTGCGAACGGCCGCGACTTGGCCCGCGCTTATTCACCCGGCGTGGCCGAAGCCTGCATAGAGATTAAAGCGAACCCTGACACGGCCCGTGATTATACAACCCGCGGAAATCTTGTGGGCGTAGTGACAAACGGTACGGCTGTCCTTGGGCTTGGTAATATTGGTGCGCTGGCATCCAAACCCGTCATGGAAGGCAAAGCGGTTCTGTTCAAAAAATTCGCGAACATTGATTGCTTTGATATTGAGCTGGATGAACCCGATCCTGTAAAACTTGCGGATATCGTCTGCGCCCTTGCGCCAACCTTTGGCGCAATCAACCTTGAAGATATCAAAGCACCCGATTGCTTTATCGTTGAAAAAATCTGCCGCGAACGGATGAA
>JAPKCP010000338.1 GCA_028822885.1 Yoonia sp.
GGAAACGCGCATCCGTATCAAAATAATGTTCATGTCACATATCCTTTGTTTATTAGCCCTTAAGTCCCGCCTGTTGCATGCATGTCCCGCTCATCGCATCAGCTGCAAAATATCTATCCTAATGCCGCGATGCTCTGCTATCACTTGGACAAAATAACTACGAACGAGCAGGTTCACATGACAAGCAGGCCCCTAATCGACGCGGATGTCCGCGAGAAAATCATTTCTAATCCCGAAGCGCTGCTAGAGGATAAAGACATCATGAGCGCCCTTGTGGCCGCCAATGAATCCACAATGGGCGGCAATATTGTCGACCTGCGCGGCATTGCAATGGAACGGCTTGAGGCACGACTGGACCGTCTTGAAGACACTCATCGGTCTGTCATTGCCGCCGCTTATGAAAACCTTGCAGGCACCAATCAAATCCACCGCGCCGTGTTGCGCATGATGGATGCAACTGAATTTGAAGCCTTTTTGCACGATCTGTCTGGTGACGTCGCTGATACATTGCGCGTTGATGTGATGCGCCTTGTCTTGGAAAGCGAAGACGCGACACCAAATGCCGCCGTGAAAAAGGTCGGTGAGGTGCTACAAGTTGTACCTGTTGGAGAGGTCGACGATTACATCACTCAAGGCCGCAACATGTCTGTGCGACAGGTCACATTGCGCCAAGTCACAGCAAAAGACACAGCCCTGTTTGGCGATAAAGCCAGCTACATTCGGTCAGAGGCGTGTTTGAAACTCGACTTTGGTCCAAATCGTCTCCCCGGCATGCTGGTGATGGGGTCCGAGGATCCGCACCAGTTTACCCCACAACAAGGCACCGATTTGCTGACCTTCTTTGGTGGCGTGTTTGAACGCGCAATGCGCCGGTGGCTCGCCTGATTTCTGCAGCTCTCACCCACGCAATGGCAGGATGGCTAGACCATTGTCGTGCGCTGAATGATGCGGCTGATAATACGTTGAAGGCGTATCAGACTGATGTGTTAGGTTTTCTTGGGTTTATGACACAATACCACGGTGAAGCCCAAGGTCTTGGGCCAATTGCAACAATCACTGTCAGCGATATGCGGGCATGGATGGCCCATGAACGGTCGCGGGGTGTTGGCGCACGCTCATTGGCAAGGTCTTTGTCAGCCGTAAAAACATTTTATCGGTGGCTGTCTGAACGGGAAGGCTTTGAACCCACCGCTGTTTTATCCACACGAAGCCCAAAGTTCACGAAGAAACTGCCCCGCCCACTGGCAATTGATGCCGCCGCGGCAATGATCGAAACAGTTGAGCTTCAGGCGCGCGACAGCTGGGTAGCGGCACGCGATATGGCAGTCGTAACAATGCTTTACGGCTGCGGCTTGCGGATATCAGAGGCGCTTGGCCTCACCGGCGCTGCGGTCCCCTTGCCCGACGTTTTAGTGATCAAGGGTAAGGGCGGCAAAGAACGAATTGTGCCAGTCATTGATGCTGCGAAAGATGCAGTTACCAGCTATTTACAGCTATCCCCGCATCCGGTTGACCTCTCAGGCCCCTTGTTTCGTGGCACGCGCGGTGGCGCGCTGAGCCCGCGCATTGTGCAAAAGGTGATGGAAAAAGCACGGATGCAACTTGGCTTGCCGGCGACAGCGACGCCCCACGCGATGCGGCACAGCTTTGCGACCCACCTGCTAACAGCAGGTGGTGATCTGCGGTGCATTCAAGAGCTCCTCGGCCACGCCAGCCTGTCAACGACCCAAGCCTATACAGCCGTCGACACGGCCCACCTGATGGATGTTTATAACCGTGCACATCCAAAAGCGTGACGCCCCACTTCTTTGGTTTCCTCTAAATCCCCGCCGGAGGCTACGGTTTTTCTTGAAAAATCGTAATAAACGACCCCCGATGCCCTACCGCTTGATGTTGCCCCCAAGCCCAAACTCCGGCATGAACACGTAATGACACTTTCACAAAAAGCTCTTGGCGTTCATTTGCTCACAGCCTCCGGCGCTGTTTTTGCAATGCTTGCAATGCTTGCCGCCGTTGATCAGAAATGGTCGTTGATGTTTCTTTGGCTTGTTGTGGCCTTTTTCGTGGACGGAATCGATGGACCGTTGGCCCGGAAGTACGACACAAAAACGAACGCACCTATTTTCGATGGCGTTTTGCTCGACCTGATCATCGACTACCTGACTTACGTGTTTGTGCCCGCCTATGCATTGTTCAAATCAGGTCTGTTACCGGGCTGGACTGGCTGGCTGGCGATTATTGTTATCACGTTTACGTCAGCCCTTTATTTTGCAGATTCGCGCATGAAGACAAAGGATTATTCGTTCTCAGGTTTTCCAGGGTGCTGGAATATGGTTGTCCTCGTTTTGTTTGCGATCCAACCGAACTTCTACGTCAGCTTGCTGCTTGTTGCAGCTTTGGCGGCTGCGATGTTTTTTCCGATCAAATTCGTCCATCCGGTGCGGACGGTACGCTGGCGCAAGGTCACTTTACCGCTCGCCATCCTGTGGACTGCATTTGCGGCTTGGGCCGCGTTGGTCGATTTTGACCCCGCATCTTGGGCCCATTATGGCCTGATGATCACCTCAATCTATCTGCTAGGTGCCGGTGCGCTGCAGCAAGTTCTGCATGGCAAAGACGGTTAAAACCGAGTCAACACAACGCCACCAACAATCAGCAGTCCAGCCATTATTTTGAGCCAATCCATTTTGTCTTTGAACAACAGCCATCCTATGAGCATTGCAAACAGGATCGACGTTCCGCACAACGCAGCGACAAACGCAATTGGGGCCACGGACATAGCCCAAACAACAATGGATAGCCCACTACCCCAGTAAACGCACCGACCACCCAATCTTGCCGCATTGCGCACATCACTGTCGATCCTTTTAAGATCAAAACGGCGGGTAGATAAAATAACGCCATCAGCAGTAGCCCCCCACAAAAGCGAATGCGTCCCCACCGTTCCTGATCCCAATACCATCAATCAGTGTATAGGCCGCCGTCGCACAGGCTGATCCCAGTGCAAAGGGGATCAACTTGCGGCTCTCCCCCGAAGTCAGCGCGACCCACGCCAATACGACAATATATTCAGCAACAGCCAACGCATCGGGCAAGACAACAGCACCATCATCGGCGCCGCACCCCTTGCAATGGGGTAGACCCGGCTCAGATCGCCTTGTTCGTAAGCGTAGGCAAGAAACAATTGGTAGAGCATGTGAACCAGCTCAGAGGCCAGCAACCACGGCCAAATATTTCTCGCTGGAAAGCAGCCGCCACTTTACGA
>JAPKCP010000339.1 GCA_028822885.1 Yoonia sp.
GCGCTGATCTATGACTACAAAACTGGCACCGTCCCCAGCAAAGACGTTCAGGAAAAGTTCGACAAACAACTGCTGGCTGAGGCGGTCATGGTACATCGCGGCGCCTTCAAGGACCTTGGTCAAAAGGACGTCGACTCTGCAGTTTTCATCGGCGTAAATGCCGCGATGAAGGACGTCCCAGCCCCCCTTGATAAAGCCCCAATAGAGCTGGTTTACGCTGGTTTAGAGACGCTTTTTGGCAAATGGAACATGC
Organism: Yoonia sp.; assembly: GCA_028822885.1. Taxonomy (GTDB): domain Bacteria; phylum Pseudomonadota; class Alphaproteobacteria; order Rhodobacterales; family Rhodobacteraceae; genus Yoonia. Next base: position 254 of record JAPKCP010000339.1, read on the forward strand.
CCACAACTGGCTACAGTGCGCGCATGGCAATGTTCAGCAAAGACGACGCCAGCGACTATGATCACTTGTCCCGATTTGGCGAATGGACGATGGCGGATATGCCTAAACCGGAGGACATATCATGATCCGCGACGACGCCACCCAACGGCAGGTTAACGCCGCTGATCCGCTCAATTCCACATGGCTTTCAGCAAACGCGGGGTCAGGTAAAACCCGCGTTTTGACGGATCGCGTGGCCCGGTTGTTGCTGGAACAAGTTGATCCGCAAAACATCCTGTGCCTGACCTATACAAAGGCGGCAGCGGCCGAGATGCAGAACCGGCTTTTCAAGCGATTAGGCGCTTGGGCGATGATGCCAGACGGCGATTTACGGGCTGACCTTACCACGCTTGGTTTTGACAAAGTGATTACCCCGGATGAGTTAAACCGTGCACGTACCCTGTTTGCCCAAGCGATTGAAACGCCCGGGGGCCTCAAAATTCAAACGATCCACTCCTTCTGCGCCGGTGTATTGCGGCGCTTCCCTTTGGAAGCCGCTGTCAGCCCACAGTTTCGCGAAATGGAAGCAAGACAAGCCGAATTGCTACGGGCGGAAGTCATGGATGCCTTGCTACTCGGGCCAAATGCCAATGCCGTCCACGACATGCTGCGACATTTCAGTGGGGCAGATGTGTCCGCTCTGACAGCGGAAATAGCGGGCAAGCGCAGTGCTTTTCAGTCATTGCCGACACGCGCAACCATCAATGCAGCTTTTGAGCTTTCCGCCGCTACGACGCGCGAAGACGCGTTTCGAATTGCTCTCATTGGGGGTGAAAGCGACCTTGTCGATGATCTGGTTGAAGCCTTTGCAACCCAGTCAGCAACTTACAAGAAATTCGCGGCGGAGCTCAAGTCTCTTGACCTTAAAGACCCTGATTGGTCAACGTTAGGCACGCTTTTTCGCCTTTTCCTCTATGCAAAGGATCAATCCTCTAAGGCCGTGAACTTCCCCCAATCCAACCACGGAAAAGCGGTTGAGGCGATGGCGCATCTTGCCGATGACCTACACGCTTGGATGGATCGCGTTGCTGACGCAAAGCAACATCTTTGGGCGGTTGATGCAGTTGAAAGGACGATGTCGTTAAACACTTTTGGCGCGGCTTTTGTTCCAGCCTATGAGGCGCGTAAAACCGCGATGGGAATGCTCGACTTTGATGATTTGATCAAAAAAACAAAGGCCCTTTTGACAGACCGCCGCGTTGCCCAATGGGTATTGTTCCGCCTCGATGGGGGGATCGACCACGTTTTGGTGGATGAAGCCCAAGACACCAGTCCCGACCAATGGGCCGTTATCAAGCAACTGACCCAAGAATTCACAGCAGGTGAAGGGGCCGATCCGACGCGCCGCCGCACCATCTTTGTGGTTGGCGACAAAAAGCAGTCGATCTATTCATTCCAAGGCGCTGATCCGGCAGCATTTGACCAGATGCGTGGCCATTTTGAGGAAGGATTGGCAGCGGTCGAGGACAAACTGCATGGTGAGGCCTTGCTACATTCCTTCCGATCCTCCCAAGCGATTTTGCGGGTTGTGGACGAGACGTTCAAACGCGATCGCGCAAAGGGACTAGAGCCTAACGTTGAACATCTAGCGTTCAAACAAAACATGCCCGGGCGCGTTGATCTATGGCCAGTCGTTGAGCCGTCTGATGAAAAGCCAGAGATTGACTGGACTGATCCGGTCGACACCATCAGCCCCGATCACCACTTTGTCCGCCTTGCTGACCGGATCGCGTCTGAGATAAAGCGTATGATCGAACAAGAGACTATTCCGATCGAAATCGGCCATTCCGGTACCTATAATCGTCGCCGTGTGACCGAAGGCGACATCTTGATACTGGTGCAGCGCCGATCTGATCTATTCTCGGAAATTATTCGGGCGTGTAAGGCGGCGAAGCTTAAGATCGCAGGCGCAGACAGGCTACGCGTTGGTGCCGAACTCGCGGTAAAAGACCTTGCGGCACTGCTGTCATTCTTGGCCTTACCCGAAGATGATTTGTCACTGGCGAGTGCGCTCAAATCCCCACTATTCGATTGGTCCGAGCAAGATATCTATACGCTTGCGCACCATCGCCCAGACAAAAGTTATCTCTGGCCTGCCTTGCGCAAAAGCACTGCGCATGAGGATACGAAATCGGTCCTAAATGACCTACTTAAACAGTCAGATTTTCTCCGCCCCTACGATCTAATTGAACGCATCCTGACCCGCCACGGTGGTCGGCGCAAACTGCTTGCCCGTTTGGGTGCAGAAGCTGAGGATGGCATCGACGCGCTTTTATCCCAGGCCCTTGCCTACGAATCCACGGGTGTGCCCAGCTTAACCGGGTTCCTTGCGTGGATGGCCACCGATGATCTTGAGATCAAGCGCCAGATGGACAGCAAAGGCGACCGCATCCGCGTGATGACCGTCCACGGTGCCAAAGGCCTTGAAGCCCCGATTGTCTTCCTACCCGATACAGCAAAGCGCCGGATTGACGTCCGACAGGATATTTTCACAAAAGACGGCTTAGCCATCTGGAAAACACCAAGCGCGCAATCACCTCAAACGATCAGCGACCTACGTGAACAGATTATCGCAAAGCAGGCCGAGGAACGGATGCGTCTGCTGTACGTCGCAATGACCCGCGCTGAAAAGTGGCTCATCGTTGGGGCCGCGGGCGACGTGGGTGAGGGCGATGAAAGTTGGTACAACATCATCTCAGACGGCATGACTCAGGCTGGGGATATCGTTGAGCGCGTCGGGTATCACGATGTACGAAGGGTGCCACATCTCGATTGGGCGGTGGGCAAAAAAGTAGAAATCCAGGTCACTAAAAAGGACAAAATTGCCCCTCCTACCTTTGGTGAGACTCCGAAAGGTATCCGCAGCAAAACCCGCGCACCCTCCGATCTTGGGGGAGCCAAAATCCTGCCCGGTGATCCGGGCGAAGGGGATCGTGACGCAGCAATGGCGCGGGGGAGTATAATTCAC
>JAPKCP010000054.1 GCA_028822885.1 Yoonia sp.
CTTGTTTTAACTAAGCTTCGAGTCATATTCCGTATATCAGATTATGGAGATCAGCCAGATGTCGGCGGGTAAGCGAGCCTCGCAACTGATTAAGTGACTGTCACCATGTTTTGGGCTCAGCATTTCTGATAGGCAAACACTTCTCAAGTGTAATCTTGAACATTACCGTAGCAATGACATTGTCCGCGGACAATCAAAGTTCATGCCACTCTGTCTTGCGAAATTATAAGCCGTCGGATTAATTTCTCAGGGCTAAAGTTGTCACTTTTTGTACCAGTAGTAATCGACCTGAAGTATGCACCTACTGTTTTAATTTTTTCATGGAATTGCATAATTGCCCATACGGTGGCCGCAGCTCTTAGAGCTCCAAGTCGTTCGTGTGCTGCTTCATAGCATTGTTGTGAGATGCCAATCATTGGTGCTAACATTCTTGCGTGAGCAATCACATCGTGTGTCGTACTTACCCTTCGGAGTAAATATTTGGTTGCTTCCGGGCAGGCCAATAATAATTCTGAGATGGAGATTGGGTCATCTTTCGTGGCGTTTGTGGTTCCTTTTTCCTGAGCACTTGTCTTTCTATCAATATATTCTTTATTTGACTTATGATGGTGCCGGACAATTTGGCCGTCACAGGCGGTCATAGTTGTCGTCAGATCATGTGATGAGTCACTTGTTGCCTCGGCCTTGGTGGTAACGTTTGGTAGGCTAGCGAGGATTTTTTGACATTCCTGGAGCGACAATTTGCGTCTAAGGATACGGAAGATGTTTAGCGCTACGTCATCTTTGGGATTGTCTATGAGGCTTTCATTAGTTGCGGCGCGAATTTTTGCTCGCAGGTAATCAATTTGTTCTTGTTCCTCTAAAACGTCTGCCGCCATTGCAGCAATTTCATGAAGGCGAGCAAAAAGTGGTGTTAGATCGAAGCCGAACCGTAGTGCTTTGCCTTCGTGCCTGTTGTGTTTTGTGTATCTCTTTCTATTTGGGCTGTCTCTGCGGATGAGCAGTCCAATTTCCTGTAGTGTCGCAGCGTGGCGTCTGATTGTTCTGTCTGAAATGCCATTGCGTCTAAAGGTGAGCGTTGAGTTGGATGCGAACACTGTGTGGTGATTGCGCTTTGGTGCTAGGCACGAAAGCATTGCATCAAGTGTCGAGATGACAGATGCGCTGAGACCTAGGCGCGGTGCTGCATTGCGAAGTGTTGCAACGACGATGTGGCGCTCTGGGATGGAATTGTCCGCGGACAATACTTCACTGGTCCGCAGCCCAGTGGGTGCAGTTGTTTGTGTAAATGCCATGTTTTTTTCACGACAACCTGATGTGAAAGGCACCAATATCTCTAAAATTAGAAAAAAGGCCGCGAATCCACTGCAACCGAATCGGTTGTTGTTGACTGGCGCGGAGAAGCTGGTAAATCTGAAAGTGCAAAGAACAGATTGGGCTCTCCTAGGAATACCTTGGGGGGCTCTTTCTCTTTTGGCTGTTGGTCGCGCTCCTTTTTTAAGTGTTACTGCTCGATCGTATTAGTCAGGCTTTTGCTCTGACTGCCACGCCTCATAGAGACGCGTAAGCTCAGCTTCTGCGTTGTTACGCATCCACTGAGCAAATTCTGGGGCTTCGGATTTTGAGAGCCTGAACGACAAAGCGCGCGCGGTTTCCTTCACCTCAGCCAGAGCCGTTCCATCGAGGTGTTTGATGGACAGCGTAGGGAAGGGGGGTGGCTTATCAGTCTCACTAGATTTGAGCACATGGGTGATGGCGGAGCTGATCAATCCGAAGCGATCTTCGGAGGTCTTGGCGAGATCAAGTGCAAGCGTTGCGGTGATCTGTTCAAGATTGACGCTATCGCTGCGTGACTGGTCCGCGAGATCTTCCCAACGTCGCCGTCCAATGCCATGAGCGGAACCGATCTCCTCGATAACTGACTTTGGAATGGATCGTGCAACCTTGGTCATGCGGGATAGCATTGGCTTGTCCACTGCGAGGGCATCAAGAATAATGGCCTGCTCGTACCCACTTGCGGTCAGCTCAGCCGCGAAGAGCGCTTTTTCTATAAAGCTGGGGTCCAAACGCTGGGTGTTTTCTTGCCCCTGGGCGAGAATAGCCTCTTCGTCAGAAAGAGACCTGACAAGTGCCTTCGCGGGGATACCTATTGATCGCAAAGCTCGTAATCTGCGGCGACCATAGACGATCCTGTAGTGACCGGGTTTGTCGGCGATGGGGCGCACCATAATAGGCACTTGTTGGCCGTGGACCTTAATGCTTTCAGCTAGAGTTACAACATCGGCATCGGTGAAAGACAGGCGGTCCTTGGGGCCGTTCTCTTCAATGATATCAACTGATATCTCTCGTACCGCATTGCTGGCGACATCCTTCAAGGTGGATTTCACACCACTCATAGCGCCAGTATTTGGAAAACGTGATTTTTGCTCCCCGGCCGGTGCCGCAGTGCTGTCTGCATCAGGTGGGGGAGGGGGCTGGAAAAGATTTCTACGGGCCATTAGTCAGTTTCCCTTCCCCAAGCTTGCTGGATCGTCTTCTCGAACTCGTCAGCAACGCCGTTCACGCTCTCAAGGATACGAACCAGCGTCTTCTTCACGACCTGCGAGGGATCAAGCTCATAAATGGTTTGTTGCGTCATTCCAGCGTCCGAGATCGCCGTGGACTTGAGCATCGGTGTGGTCAAAACCTGATCGAGAAGAATGGATCGTAAAAACCCCGCCATTTGCGATTGGGGCACGTCTGTTGGCTCATATCTGGCAACTAAGAATTTAAGGAAGCTCCAGTCGATAGGCCCCGATGCTTCTTCAAGAGTTTTGACAGTTTCTCCTGCCATTTCTAGGAACTGCGCCATCGAAGCGACGTCCAACATGCTTGGAACGACCGTGATCAGTAGACCGGTAGATGCTAAAAGAGCTGTCATGGTTGTAAAGCCAAGCTGCGGTGGACAATCGATAATGACAAGATCGTAGTCTACTTCGATCTCGTCGAGAGCAATCGCAAGGCGTTGCGTGAATGGCGGATCGATCTTGTGCTGAAGCGCGTAGGCCGTTTCGGTCTCGTATTCAGACAGCAACAGACCCGCTGGAGCGAGATCAAGATTGTGAAAGTAGGTTTTTCGGATGACCTGGCTCAATGGAACCGGGTCTTCGTATTTCAGGGCGTCATAGATCGTACCGCTCTCAGCAAACTCGATCTCAGGGCGATATCCGAACATCGTGGTCAGGCTGGCTTGTGGATCCATGTCGAGCGCAAGAACCCTGTAGCCACGCAATGCGTAGCGTTGGGCCAGGTGGATCGCACTGGTCGTTTTGCTCGAACCACCTTTGAAGTTGACGATGGAGATAACTTGAAGGCCGTCGTTCTCGCGGCGGCCTGGCAGATAAGTCTCACCATTCCGGCCAGTTTTCGCCATCACATGGCGAATTTGGTCGATCTCTTGAGCGGTGTAAAGTCTGCGACCTCTTGAATCGGTCTCGACGTCGGGGAAGTCACCTTCCTGATGGCGCGTCCTAAGGTTAGACATACTGATGCCTGTGAGCTCAGATACTTCGGCAGGATGAAACTTACGGAGCAATTTTCTACTATCTGGCTGGAAGCTATTGCGCATATGGTTGTTAAGCGCTTCCGACAGGCGGGCAGCGTTCGACGCAATGGACGCTGCGATGGGACTAATTTCAGCAGTTTTCATGTTTGAATTCACTTTGCCCTGATGGCCTCTTAATGGGCCATTTGTGTTTCGTCGCCAAATAGCGTGATTTACGTTAAATGGCGACGATTGAACTAATGGCACGCAACTCATCGCCAGGCAACAATTTTTTGCTCGCAGAGCGTTCATTATGGGAAGCACTAGTCACTATGGAGCATTGAAATGAACAATAACTATCTGATAGTAAACAAAATATTTCGCCTATCTTATAATTCCCGAGATCGAGTTAAGCGAATCCAAGCAACGCAAAGAAATGGTCGTCTAGCTTAAGTTTTGATTCGGCCATTTTAAGCTTGATCGCTACTTTGGCTCGAATAGGAAATTGCTCAACCAGTAAAGTATAAGAGTAACTTTCCATTGGTTCAGCTCATCCCCGTATAGCTCAAGTAACCAACTAGACAGCTGCAGATAAGCATAACATAGTGGACTATCATAAAACAAAATTATTCTCGGGGGTGGATGATCTAAGTGTTAAACACTGTCTCCTTTGCAAAGCTCTCGGGGCTTCGAGTAGCGCTGTACCGTAGTCTGAAACGATTTAGGGTGAGGCTTAATGGACTATTCGTGGTGGGGCAGGGGCCCTGGATTAATTTATATCGTATCTGCGTTAGAGCAGCTCGCTCATTATCGTAATTGTTAGAGTCCTCGTAAGCTGTGCGCGCACAAGCGCGTTCATGTTGCGGAGCAGGGACGACAGAGAGGGTGGAAACCGGACATTCACTGTGGGCGCGAATTGATCAGTTCGAGGTGTGGCAACCGGCCATTCTCAAATCCTCCACTGAAAAGGAACATTTAATTAACCTCTTTCCTACTGTGGCAGGTTCCGTTTCGAGATCACAACAAGCATCAGAATTGTCGCGATATACGGTAGACTGGAAAGTAGTTGCGAGGGCAGAGCAACGCCCACTGCTTGCGCTGTCAATTCGCCGAGGGATAGTAGCCCAAACAAAACCGCCCCAAAGACCACGCGTCCTGTTTGCCAAGTCCCAAAAACAACCAAGGCCAGCGCAATCCAGCCACGTCCAGCAATCATCCCATCCGCCCACAGGGGCGTATAAACTGTAGAAGCATATGCCCCTGCAAGTCCGCACATAGCGCCACCAAAAGCGACTGCTGCGCAACGGATCATCGCTACAGGATAGCCAATTGCGCGCGCCGCCTCACTATTTTCACCAACGGCTTTTATGATGAGGCCAAGCTTCGTCCAAGTCAGCAAATACCACATTAGGACCGCCCCAACGACCGACAGCCAAACGACAAGATCTTGTGTTAAAAGCGTCGGACCGATGATGGGGATGTCTGAAAGCAAAGGTAAACCCAGTTTAGGCAAGCCTGTGATGACCAGACTTTCGTAGGATTTTCCAAACAATGCGGATAGCCCCAACCCTAAGACTCCAAGCCCTAGGCCGGCCGCGACTTCGTTTGCCTTGACGCCTAAGACAAGGCTGGCAAAGACCATCGCCAACAAGGCGCTGGCAAAGGCGGCGGCAACAAACCCCAATATGTGTGATCCGGTTTCATAGACGCAGATAAACGCGATGGCAGCACCCAACGCCATCATCCCTTCTAGCCCCAAATTAAGCAGGCCGGTTTTTTCGACGACCATCTCGCCCAATGCAGCTAACATCAGTGGCAATGCCGCCGCCAAAGTGCCCGCTAAAAGAAACTCAACGATGCTCATGCGATAGTCTTTCTGACGAACGTGACCCGGTAGCGGATCAGGGTGAAAGTCAGCAGGTAAAACACCAGCAGGAACCCTTGGAACACCTCCACTGCTGCAACCGGAAGGCCGGCTGTCACAGTTGCACTATCCCCGCCGATATATACGACAGAAATAAGAAAGCTTGATGCGACAATGCCAAGTGGTCGCAGACCGCCCATGTAGGCCACAATGATGGCGGCATATCCGTAGCCGGATGGCACAGACCGCTGCAATTGCCCCAATGGGCCCGCAACTTCGCTTGCTCCGGCGATCCCTGCAGCTAAGCCGCCCAAAGCGAGGCTAAGCCAGATCATACGTGGAGCGCTGAAGCCCGCGTATAAAGCTGCTCGCGGGGCTAAGCCTGCGGTGCGCAATTGATAACCACGAAAATGGTTTTGCATCAAAAAATGCGCCAAAACGCTTGCCCCAAGTGCGAACAAGAGTGAGACATTGGTCCGCGTTCCTTCAAAAAGTAAAGGCAGCAAGGCATTGTCTGGGAACATCACCGACTGTGGAAAGTTAAAACCACGCGGGTCCTTCCAAGGCCCTAACAGCAGATAATTCAAGATTTGGACTGCAATCAGACTGAGCATCAGTGTCACAAGAATTTCTGAAGCTCCGAACCTCGTCCGGAGCCCAGCAGCGATCATGGCAAAGACCATGCCTCCCACCGCACCTGCGATGATCATGGCAGGCAACATCATTGGAAAGGCCCCATCAGGGTAATAAACGGGCAATGCCGACGCGCAGACCGCCCCAACGATAAACTGTCCTTCAGCCCCGATGTTAAACACATTCGCACGAAAACCGATCGCTAGACCTTGGGCTATCAACAACAACGGAGCCATCTTCAATAGGACTTCGGAAAAGCTGTACCAACTTAAGAAAGGTTTAAGCAAAAGGGCATATAGTGCCGTGCCGGCAGGTTTTCCCAAAAGCGAAAAAAGGATCAGACTCGCTAAACAAGCCAACGCTAGTGCCAAAATGGGTGCACCAATCATGGCAGAGCGTGATGCCGTATCACGCCTAGTAAGCTGCATCTTCACGAGGTTGCACCAATCATAAGCGCACCAATGTCTTGAGCGGTCGTAGTTGCCGTGTCCAAGGGCGCTGACAGCTTCCCCTCGTGCAACACGTGCAGCACGTCGCAAATCTCAAACAATTCTTCTAACTCTTCCGATATCACAAGGATTGCGGTGCCTGTATCGCGCATGTCGAGAAGGCGTCGACGGATGGCTGTGGCCGCACCGATGTCCACACCCCATGTCGGCTGCGAAACAAGCATCACTTGTGGATTCAACATGATCTCGCGACCGATGATAAATTTTTGCAGATTTCCACCGGACATTGCACCCGCCTCAGCATCAGGGCCGGGGGTGCGTACGTCGAAATCTGTGATGCACTTTTGGGTGAACTGACGCTCTTTATTGCGACTGATAAAACCATTGCGCAGCATACCTTGGCGGTGGGCGGTTAGAAGACTGTTGTCTGCCAATGACATTTCAGGAACAGCACCACGCCCCAGCCGTTCTTCTGGAACAAAACTGAAACCAAGTTCGCGGCGCGCAGCAGGGCCAGTTTTACCCACCGGCTTGCCCATGATTGTGATCATGTCAGCCTGCACACTTGGTATCTCACCCGAGATAACTGCAGCAAGTTCCTGTTGCCCGTTACCTGAAATTCCTGCGATCCCAACTATTTGACCGCTCCGCAATTCCATATTGATTGATTTCAAGGGCGTACCAAATCGAGTCTTTGTAGGATGGTCCAAACCATTAAGCGCCAGCCGGATTTCGCCCGGCGCAACTGCCTTTGTCACAGCGAGCTTTGGCATCTCGCGTCCGATCATCAGTGTCGCTAAATCGCTTGCCGAATGGGTCCGTGGATCGACACGCCCTGTCACTTCGCCACCACGCAGTACCGTGGCTTCATCGCAAAGTTCTCTGATTTCTTCTAGTTTGTGGGAAATGAATAGGATCGCCATGCCTTTAGCCTGCAAGTTGCGCAGCGTCTCAAATAACAAACGCACGCTTTGCGGCGGTAGCACAGATGTAGGTTCGTCGAGGATCAGCAGCTTGGGGTCCAATAGCAGACAGCGGATTATTTCAACGCGTTGACGTTCGCCAACCGACAACCTGTGGACCATCGCATCGGGGTCCACAGTCAGGCCAAATCGGTTGCCCAATTCTGTAATTCGTTTTGCTAACTCAACCTGCTTTCCAGGTACTAGAAGTGAAACGTTTTGAACAACACTCAGCGTTTCAAATAGCGAAAAATGCTGGAATACCATGCCAATACCCAGTGCCTGCGCATCTGAAGGCCGCGCCATTTGGACGGGCGCACCGTTCCATAGGATTGTACCTATGTCGGGTCGTTCGACACCGTAGATCATTTTCATCAGGGTGGATTTACCAGCCCCGTTTTCGCCCAACACAGCGTGGATCGACCCAGAGCGTACCACCAGATCGATCGCATTGTTCGCTTGGACCGCGCCATACCGCTTGGACACCCCAACAAGGGTTAAAAGCGCAGGCGCGGCACCATTCATGAAGGCAACGGCGTTGTGACGCCCGCTACATGCCAATCCATGCTCAGGATCTCCATGTCAGTCATCGCGACCGCATCGCCGTAGCGTTCAGCACCTGCCTGATCGATCAACGGACCTTGGAAGACCGTGAAGGACCCTGCAAGGATCTCTGCCTGCTTTGCATCGATCAGCGCAACCATATCGGCAGGGATATCCGGGTTCCAATCGGCTGTATAAACAACATCATCTTCCATGCCGAGCCAGAAGTTTTCGCCTTCAAACGTGCCTGCCAAATGCCCTGCGACCAGACGCAGGAAATGCGGCCCCCAATCGGTGCCAACAACCCCCAGATATTTGGATGGCGCATATGTCACCATAGATGAGTTGAGGTTGAAGGCGTAAACGCCCGCTTCTTCGGCCACGGCAATTACGGCTGGTGTGTCTTGTGCGTTTGAGAAGACAACATCCACGCCTTGTGAAATGAGTGCCTTTGTCGCTTCTTGCTCTGATGCAGGATCGAACCACGAGTTCACCCAGACTACGCTCATTTCGATCTCGGGATCGACAGACCTAGCACCCAGCATGAAGGCATTGATCGATGTGATTAGTTCGGGAATAGCGAACGCGCCAACACAACCAAGCTTCTTTGTTTTACTGACGGACGCAGCAGCCATGCCCATCAGATATGTGCCCTGCCAGTATTTCGCTGTGAACGGCGAAAAGTTAGGTTCAGTCAAAAAGCCCGAGGCATGGATAACAGACACATCATCGTTGCGTTTGGCTATCTGGATGCCGCCGTTCTGGTATCCGAATGATCCAAGCAGTAGGACTTTGTTGCCCTCCGCGACAAGCCCGTTGGCGATCCGGTCTGCATCCGGTCCTTCGGCAATGTTCTCCAGCACGGTGACTTCGATCTGGTCGCCGTACGCTTCTTTCACAGTGTCCACACCTGCCATTAGGGTGTGGGACCACCCAACATCTGCTGCTGGTGATGGTAGTATGACACCCATTTTCAGAACGTCTTGGGCCATGGCCTGCATTGGCAGTGCAATGGCTGTAGTAGCGGCAAGTGATCCCTTAAGAAAGGTCCGGCGTTTCAGGTTTTGCGACATCATAGTCCCCCTTTGATGTTTGTTGGTAAAATTGTGTGAAGTGCGATTTCCGCGGCATGAAATAACGCTGCTTCGTCAAGATGTGGAAATGCGCCATTAGCCCAAACCACGCGTCCGTTGATTATTGTTAGATCGACAACCGTGCCTATGCCCACTTTAGCAATCAGGCTGACCGGATCATGGCGGGTACCGACGTAATCAAGTTTGCGCGTATCGATTGCGAATAGGTCCGCGGCCATACCAGGGCGCAGCGCCCCAATGTCCTTGCGGCCCAAAAGAGAGGCCCCGCCTTCAGTTGCATAGGATAGAAATCGGCTAGGCGTCGGGACGGGGTCATGGCGGTCTGACGCGGATAAGCACTGCAGCATATAAGCTGAATGAACACAGTGCATCAGATTGGAATTATCGTTTGAAGCTGCCCCATCGACACCAAGGCCGATACGCACGCCCAACGCATCCATTGCGGGAATATCTGTGACTTCAGCGCCAACCAAATAGACTGGCTCTGGGCAATGCGACAAGCCAGTTCCAGCTGCGGCCATTTGCGCCAGTTCCTGCCGGGTCAGTTCCCACCCGTGGGCGTAGAACGTATCAGGTCCTGCAAAGCCGACCTCTTCACAGTAATCCACCGTGCGCTTGCCGTGGACTTGCGCAATGACAGGGCTTTCACCTTCGCCGACATGGCTGTGCAGAAACACGCCTTTGTCGCGGGCCAAACGGACCGATTCAACAAATGTTTCCTTATAGCAATTTACTGGCTGACACGGGGCCACAACTACCTGACGCATCGAAAATGGTTCGGGGTCATGGTAGGCGTCGATCACGCGTTCGCAGTCGCCAATGAATTCGTCTGTTGTCTCAAGCATTTCGTCAGGGATTGTGCTGCCTTCGGATTTGGGCAGCGTATTCCCGCCACGACCCGCGTGAAAGCGCATGCCCATCAATTTGGCGGCTTCAAACTGGCGGTCAATGATCCGGGTGCCCGCATGACGGGGAAAGCAATATTGGTGGTCAAAGGCGGTTGTGCAGCCATGCTTGATCAATTCGGCCATCGCCACGACAGAACTGTGATAGAAACAGTCCTCAGTTAGGCGCGAAAAGATCGGATAGATCCGATCTAGCCATTCGATAACAGAAAAGCGGGTCCAATCTAATTCGGCGCGGTTGCGGACGAAACACTGAAAAAAATGGTGATGCGTGTTGACCAAGCCAGGATAGATGAACATCCCAGTTGCGTCGATGATCGTGCATTCAGCTGGGGCCATAGGTGACAGGTTAGGGGCTATCGCCTTGATCGCGGTGCCTTCTATTAGCAGGTCGTGATGCCACAGAACGGGATCAGACGCAGAGGTCACGATAGCCTCGCATGATTTCAGCAGGGTTGCTGTCATACAGAAACCTCCGCAGGGGATGCGAGCTCATGTAGCCGGTGGATGCCAGGCATTTCGATGAAGCCTGGCAGTGCACGGATGTCACGCATCCACAAACGGATTGCCGGATAAGGATCAAGGCTGACGCCACCGTCGGCGGCCAGTGCTGTATTTGGGAAACACGCGATGTCGCCAATCGTCGGCGTGGCTCCTGACAGGAAACCCATGCCGTCAATGCGTTGTTCTGACAGCCGTTCTTCAAGTTGGCGTAGCTGGATTATGCCATCCCTGCGGAGCTGATCAATGTCCACATCAAAGGACAGAATGTCATGTAGGCGGGCCAAACCAAGCGTTGCATTTAACTGGACCGCGACATGCAACCAATGTGCATCGTCTTCACCCAACCAGTCAGGCCCGTTTAGCTCTGCCAGATGTCGCAGCATATCGGTGCTTTCAGCCATAACTGTATGTCCGTCGACAAGAACCGGCAGGGTTCCTTTCGGGTTCAGTGCCAGCATTTCGGCGGATTTATGTTCCTGCTCTGGATGGAAGTTGACAGCTTTCAGCGTCAATGGAGCCTTCAACAAGGCGGCCATCAGGCGTACTTTGTAGCAGCTGGCGCTGAGGACGTAGTCATAAAGGATCATGCCGCCACCACCTGTGCGCCGTAAGTGTAGCCAATCTTTTTCAGCCATCGGCGGTAGGCGACGGACGTCATGTCCGCCTGTGTTGGCGCTTCCATGCCAGGATCAAGAGGCAACTTGGCGGGAATCTGGCTTTCGAGGATCGACCGATCTTGCATAAAGATCATTTGCTGAAAGCTGACCAATTCAGCCATCGGTGTTGTATCATCATAAAGTGCCATCCACGGCCAGACTTCGCACCATTCTTCGGTCAAGGGTTGCACAAACAGGGTAATGACGTCCCATGCGCCGGGGCGTGGAGGGCAGGTTTTGTACAAAACTGAAACCGTAGGAGCAGCGACTCGGTACATGTAGTCTGTAGTGATCCCGCCATCAGCAGATTGGGCGGCTTGTGGCTGGTAGAACTTAACCTTTGTTGCCCAAACTTCGTCGACCTCTTCACGGATTTTTACGTCATAGCGTTCAACTTCTGTATGTGGTTCGGCGCCTAGGATATCGGTATGCACGAACGGAAAATGAGCTATATCGAGGAAATTTTCAACTGCTCGCAAAGGAGAACATTTCAATTTAATCGACCCGCAATCAACCAACCTGCGTCCCGGCTCTTCGGCCTCAGGGATCGTAAATAGATCACGGTTGGGTTGTCCAGGACTGGTCCATAGATGACCATAGCGCTCTATAACAGGAAGGTTTGTGCCTGCCGCATTGAGAACCCAAAAAGTACCATGCTGACCGCCAAGTGTGATCTTCTGTCCCAAAAGCAACGTCTCACGGGGTGTATTGATCCCCGAACACATCGCTACGGGATACCAGTGGTTGTCAATTTTGGGGCTCATGCAGGGACCATCTCGATCTGCTTGCGCTTGGCTTCAATCAAACGGGATGCTTCCTTTGGATTCTGTTTGGTCAGAACATGAACCATACAGTCGGTGGGGTGCGTTGATTGCAGGACAAAAAAGTTGCCCGCGACCTCAATAATAGTTTTGTCTGGTTCACCAAAAAAGGCGGCAACATCCTGAAGCGATGCGTGAATAGACAAGGAGCGGACAGGAATTGCGTTTGGCAGCGAAGGCGGCTCAGAATGCGTATTATTCGGCGCCACCCAGATCAGACCGCCTGCTTCTCTGCATGCGTATGTTGTCGCGCAAATACTTTTGGGTGGAACAAGACGAGGATGCGCCGGAATATAGTTGCAGCCACCATCGCTCCCGTACTGCCAGCCATGATAAATACACGACAGGGTTTCACCACGAACAAAACCTTGAGACAGGCGCATGCCACGATGTGGGCAACGATCACCCCAAGCATGCACTTCACCTGATGCTGCCCGCCAGATAGCGAGATCGACGCAATCAATACAGGCTGGCATCGCCATCCTATGTCTCAGATCACCACTTAGTCCAATCGCAACCCAGTCCACAGAACACTCCAGAGTTATTTACAGGTGAGAGGTTACGCACAGAGGCATCTGTCGTTCAATGATCTGGACGTGTGAAGATGAAATTAGATTAGGATAATGTAGCACTTGGACCAAAATGGCTAAAAGTTAGGCGACTTTAGAAGATGAATACGCGATCCGTTCAACCAAGACGGTCGCTGGACCCAAGCTACACCCCAATGCAAGCGCTTCCAACATCTCTTCTGGCCCTGTAGCTAAGACTTCGAGACAATTATGATGTCGCAGTGTTCTTACCTCGCGAAGGCCAAGTTTTTTGGCGTGGCTCAATATCCAGCTTGAAAAGTCTAGCGAAACGATGTTTCCAAACACATGAATAGTTGCGGAATATTCTGAATTATTTGAAATCATGGACACCCTTTAACAACTTCTACTTGAGCGACCTACATAGGTTGCAGGCTCGGGTTTATAAGCTAGGCGATGCAAAACCTTACATCATATCGGATGGGGCTGAATGAACGATCAGACGCGACACGCAAAAGACGTTACATAGCAACCAAAAACTAGAGTGATAAATAGCAATGCAGACCTGTCATATCGTGATGCCCTAATATCCTCTTTAGGGCAAACAGGCAACATTGACCTCTTTCGCTGTGAGCGGCAGCTTTGTCTGGCAGACTGACGTTGCAGCCATAGAAATGCTGCGCTGTGCATCGATGGCCGTAATGCGAAAGCTGCGACGCACCATTTTGACGGTAGCTGGAAGTTGGCTTAGGCTCGTTCATGTGAAAGTTTGACTGACCGCCTTTGTCCCATAAGCTACACATTATGGGACTGGGTCTAGATGCGGTTTTTGTCGGTTCAAAAAGCCACCCCGTACTTTGTTCCCATAACTTTGGCCTAAGGATTGTGCCCAT
>JAPKCP010000340.1 GCA_028822885.1 Yoonia sp.
AGATCACCAAAGCGATGCAGATGGTCGCGGCAGCAAAATTGCGCCGCGCCCAAGACGCAGCTGAGGCGTCACGCCCCTACACAGAGCGTTTTAACGCTGTGATGGCAGGGCTGGCGTCTGGCTCAGCGGGTTCACCCTCTGCGCCTAAGCTGTTGTCTGGCACCGGTTCAGACGATGTACATCTGTTGGTCGTTATGACCGCAGAGCGTGGTTTGTGCGGCGGCTTCAACGGCAACATCGCTAAGCTGGCACGCGCACATGCGCAAAAACTGATGGCTGCAGGCAAGACCGTTAAGGTTTTGACTGTTGGTAAGAAGGGCCGCGACGCGATTAAACGCGATCTGGGCGATCACTTTGTAGGTCACGTGGACCTTACCGAAGTGAAGCGCGTCGGCTATGCAAATGCGCAAGGTATTGCGAAAGATGTGCTGTCCCGTTTCGACAGTGCGGAATTCGATGTTGCGACGATTTTCTTCTCACGCTTTGAAAATGTCGTCACGCAGCACCCAACCGCTTTGCAGGTTATCCCCGCACAGTTCGAAGTAGACGAGAGCGTTGAGGCGACCTTGTACGACTACGAACCGTCTGAGGACGCAATTCTTGCGGACCTGCTGCCACGTGGTGTGGCGACACAAATATTTGCGGCGCTGTTGGAAAATGCAGCATCTGAGCAGGGCGCTCGGATGTCAGCAATGGACAATGCGACCCGCAACGCTGGTGAAATGATCGACGACCTGACAATCGTATACAACCGTTCGCGTCAGGCTGTGATCACCAACGAGCTGATTGAAATCATTTCGGGCGCTGAAGCGCTTTAAGAGAACCGGAGAAACATTATGGCAAACGCAAAAGGCAAAATCACCCAGGTGATTGGCGCCGTTGTAGACGTAAAGTTCGAGGATCACCTGCCGGAGATCTTGAACGCGATTAAAACAAGCAATAACGGCAAGGAATTGGTCCTCGAAGTGGCCCAGCACCTTGGCGAAAACACAGTGCGCGCAATTGCGATGGACTCAACCGAAGGCCTCGTTCGTGGTCAAGACGTGACTGACACAGACGGCCCGATCACGGTGCCAGTCGGTGAAGCCACACTTGGTCGCATCATGAACGTTATCGGTGAGCCGATCGACGAACGTGGTCCAATTGGTGAGACAGAGCGTCGTTCGATCCACGCCGAAGCCCCACCTTTCGAAGCGCAGTCCACTGCGTCCGAAGTTCTTGTGACGGGTATCAAAGTTATCGACCTTCTGGCGCCATACGCCAAGGGTGGTAAGATTGGTCTGTTCGGTGGTGCCGGTGTTGGTAAAACGGTTCTTATTCAAGAATTGATTAACAACATTGCTAAAGTGCACTCTGGCTACTCCGTGTTTGCGGGTGTCGGTGAGCGTACACGTGAAGGTAACGACCTTTACTATGAATTCATTGACTCCAAAGTTATCGACATGGATGATCTGACTAAGTCCAAAGTGGCCTTGGTTTACGGTCAGATGAACGAGCCTCCAGGTGCGCGTATGCGTGTTGCTTTGTCAGGTTTGACAATGGCTGAAGCGTTCCGCGACCAATCCGGGACAGACGTTCTGTTCTTCGTGGATAACATTTTCCGGTTTACACAAGCTGGTTCCGAAGTGTCCGCACTTTTGGGTCGTATCCCGTCTGCTGTTGGCTACCAGCCAACATTGGCGACCGATATGGGTCAGATGCAGGAACGCATTACATCCACCAAGAACGGCTCTATTACATCCGTTCAGGCGATCTACGTGCCTGCGGATGACTTGACCGATCCGGCGCCTGCGACATCCTTTGCTCACCTTGATGCGACGACGGTTCTGAACCGTGCGATCTCTGAAAAAGGTATCTACCCGGCTGTTGACCCGCTTGATTCCACATCGCGTTTGCTTGACCCAGCCATCGTTGGCGAAGAGCACTACGCAGTGGCTGCCGATGTTCAGCAGATGTTGCAGCGTTACAAGTCGCTTCAGGATATCATTGCCATCCTCGGCATGGACGAATTGTCCGAAGACGACAAACTGACTGTTGCACGTGCGCGTAAAGTTGAGCGTTTCTTGTCCCAGCCGTTTGACGTGGCACAGGTATTCACGGGTTCACCGGGTGTGCAGGTTCCAATCGAAGACACAATCGCGTCCTTCAAGGCCGTGGTTGCAGGTGAATATGATCACCTGCCAGAAGGTGCCTTCTACATGGTTGGTGGCATTGCAGACGTTATCGCCAAAGCCCAGCAAATGGCCGCAGACGCGGCTTAATCGAAGATAAAGGAGCCTAAAACATGGCAAACCTACAATTCGATCTTGTCTCACCTGAGCGCCGTCTGGCGTCCCTTGAAGCATCCGCGGTGCAAATCCCGGGTGCTGATGGTGACATGACTGCGATGGCTGACCACGCGCCTACGATCACGACATTACGCCCCGGCGTTTTGTCCGTGACACACAGCGGCGGCGTTGACGACTATATCGTCGTTGGTGGCTTTGCTGAGATCACGCCAACAGGCGTGACGGTTCTGGCAGAGCGTGCATTGCCAAAGTCAGAAGTCACGCAAGAGATGTTCGACAGCATGGTAGCAGAGGCAAAAGAAGCCTACGCGACCGCGCAAGAGACTTTCAAGAATGAGCCGGGCCCTGTTGATGATGCGGCCAAGCTGATTTCAGACATGGTTGCTATCGGGGGCCACATTGGCCTGACCGCTAACACCTAAGATCGGTGCTAAAGATTTGGAAAAGGCCTCGCAATTAGTTGCGGGGCCTTTTCTGTTAAGCTGTCAGTCTTGGTAGTCTTGCGAGTCCAAAAGCCTAATGCTTGGGTCGTTTGGTGTGAGAAAACTAAGCAATCGAGATTCGGCTTTTGCGCGTTCCCAATCATGTTTTAGAAGTCGGGAAACAAGAGCCAGCAATTTGCGTGCCTGCATCTCGCTCGGATTAAGTACGCTTTCCTTCATCGTCTTGAGAATTTCTTTATCATCGATGTCGTAGGGATTTAGGAGGAGGTAGAATTCTGACATAAGACTTTGATACTTCTCAGACTGTGTCTCCCTAGCGTAGATTGACTGTACTGCCTCAATGGTCAGCTCCCTAACTCGCCCTCTCCAAGCATTTTTTTCACCTATTACGTCTTTCGCGTAGTTCGATAACCTGACAGTCGCAAAAGCCACGAAAGCTGATACGATTGCGCTAATTACTGCGGTAGAAATCCATTCCAATATCTTCAATCTCCTTGAAATAATTGTTTTGTT
>JAPKCP010000055.1 GCA_028822885.1 Yoonia sp.
GGCGGTTAGTGCGCTGACGTTCGGGATTTTCTATACTCATTTCCTTGACCGTTTCCCGATCCAGATTGGGTGACACAGCCACAAACGGTTTCACGCTCCCTTTGATCGCTAGACCACATGGGCAGAAGTCGTACCCGGGCAAGGGCACGTCGCTGCCCAAAAAGACGAGAACACGTGACCGTAAGTTCGAAGATGCGACCAACACCCCCGAAGAGGTTAAATTAACCTACCTGAAACCACCCCCCCCCATTTCACCGCTCCATAACCGCATGAACGCGACACGCGCATTGCTGGTGAAGGGATCATCATGTCCGACAAATTCGCCAAAGCGGGATCAGAAAAAACGGCTATCATTTCAGATATGCGTGTCGTTGGGTTGCCGATCCGTCTGGCCATGATGCGGAACTTGACGACCTATTATGCGATGAACTGGATAGGTCTGCCACACTAGTCGATTGCTCCAGAGCATGGTCATTCCGCAACGCAAAGAAGATCAAACTAACAGATGAGATGGGATCTACAAAAGACGTTGCGCTGGGTGTCATCCCAACCGCACAATAGTCTGAAGATGAGAGCGAGATCGGCGTAGATGAACTTGCCGACGGCGATCTTGAAGCGCTCAACGATGAGACTACGGCTTAAACTCTGCGTTCACGGGGCACCTAAGTCCTCCAACGATAGGAATCGACATATCGACACCCTGACTGCGCATTTTCAACGCCTAAGCGCGAGGTCCAAGCTAACTTGAGAGATGGGCTTTGCAACGAACCTGGCATCTTTTAGCATAACTTCGCTGCCGGATAATTTGCCAGACATGAGTATCAATTCGGTTCGTGGCGCAACGTCCTTAACTTGATCAAGCAATGTCATGCCATCCATTCCTGCACCAAGTTCGTAATCAGTCAGCAACAGATCAAAGAAACTGCCCTTCATGGTTTGCAAAGCCTGTTCACCAGACGAACACGCCGTCACGTCATATCCCAGCTTAGTCAAGATTATCGTCACCGTCTCAGCCGCTTTTGGGTCATCTTCCACTAGCAAAGCAGTTTTTATCGTAGATGAGATCAAGGTTTGTCCCGCCACCTCAGCGACAGGCAACATTATCTCAACCCGTGTCCCGACCCCATGACGGCTTTCGATTGTCATATCCCCACCAGTTTGCCGGATGAAACCATAGACAATTGACAGTCCAAGACCGGTGCCACCAACATCAGCCCGTGTCGTAAAGAACGGCTCAATCGCGCGTGTTAACACGTCAGCCGCCATGCCTTCACCATCATCTTCAACGACAATCGAAGCACGGTCTGTCCCAATCGACCTTAGTCGCACTTTGATCGTTCCTGATGCTGGGATTGCGTTGTTTGCATTTAACAGGAGGTTGAAAAGCGCGGATTCCAATTGCCCGGGGTCGACAAGGACAGCAAGAGATTGCCGAGAGAACACAACATCCAAAACGACATCTGGCTTGAGACTGATTTCCACAAGATCAGTCATGCCAGCAACCAACGCATTCAAATCGACAACCTCTGGTACAAGGCTTTGCTTGCGGGCAAACGCTAAAAGCCGGTCTGTCATAGACGTCCCGAAATCGACAGCATTGCCGATGGCGCGCAGGCTTTTTGCGGCTTTTTCGTCCTGTTGGGTCTCTAGCAAATGGGCATGTGTGCGAATTGTGGACAGTACATTCGCAAAGTCGTGCGCCGTGTCCCCTGCGACCTTACCAAGCGTTTCAATGCGGTCGATTTGCTGGAGCCGGTCAGACATTTTGCGCCGCTCTGTCACGTCTGCAACAAGCCAAACGCGACTATCATCCGGCAGCTTGCTTGCCCGGATTTCAAGCACCTGCCCGTCTTGTGACACCAAATCGCACGCACCGCGATAATTTGCAGTGATGTGATTACTATCTGCGGCAGCCGCAAAGCGACTTTCCCGCAACCAATCGACCCAATCACCAACGTACTGCTGGCGTGGTGGCAACCCAAGTATTTGTGCAAAGGCCGTGTTGTAGGCCGTCAAACGCCCCGCCGCGTCCGTCATCGCGATCCCGTCCGTAATGTGGATGAAGACCTTTTCAAACAGCGCGTTACGCTGATCGAGTTGCCGGTTTGAACGGTCCAAGCGCAATGCATTGGCCCTAAAGCTGCGAAAGGATCGGAACAGATCGCCAATCTCATCTTTGCCGCTTAACCTGCGGGGCAGCGCGCTCGCGCGATCCCCGTTTGCAAGGCGCACCATTGCCACCGAAACACGCGAGATATTGAACGTTACATAGCGCGAGACATAGATTGCAGCCATCAAAGCAAGCAGCAGGCTGGCCGCGCTAATCACGGCCACTGTCATGCGCGTAATCCAAATCGTACGGGAAGACGCAATTCGTTCCTTGGCCAAGAACCTCTCTGCTTGGTCGGCATAATCGCTTGCCAATTCATTGATCCGGTTGGCTTCATGGCGAATACGAAACAAGGCATTCTGGGCATCCAGATTGGCCGATAATTCTTGGCGACGCAGTTCAAAAACACCGCCCACATTCCACACAATCAACTCTAGCTGCGCCAGTACCCCTGTTTGGTCGGAGGTCATACCTGCAACATCCAAGGCCTGTTTTTGACGCAGGTAATGACGTCGTTCTTCGCCAACACCAATCAAATTTCCTGCGTAAGCTGCGTTCAGCGCATCTGCCGTCATACTTTGCAGTGACCACCAGATCAGACGTGTGCGATCGTCGCTGCTATCGGACGTAATTGCAGCCGAGGCTGTCGTACGCATCGATCCAAGTTTGGCAGTTTGGTTGCGGATAAGCGCCTGTATTGTATCCAAACGGCTTGAAGCAGTCACAAGATCAGTCACCGCTGCCATCATACTGTCAAGGATCGGGGAAACCGAAGGACCGCCCGACGCCTCGTCTGCAAATTGCGCTTGCGGCCACTCTGTGCGAACCCGATCAAGGACGTCGATTAACGCGGCACCCTCTTGCTCGATTAGAAAATTGGATCGTTGGTTCAGTAAATACGGGGCCGAGGTCGCCAAATCTGAAGATCGTTTTGACAGGTCCAACGCCTGCGCTACTTGGCTTAGCGTTTCACGGTGCAAGTCCTGGAGCCGCGCATCAACCCGCTGAAGCGCAAACCACGTCACCGCACTGACCGACAAAACCGCCAGCGACAAAAGGCCAAGTGCCGCCCAAAGCCGCCCGCGTACAGTCATCAAACCAAGGGTCAATCGACCTGTCCTGCCGGATCAATGACAAAGATGTAACCCTGCCCCCGACGCGTCTGTAAGTGAACAGGCTTTGACGGGTTATCCTCAATCTTGCGCCGCAAACGCAGGATCAGAACATCAATCGTGCGGTCCATATACCGGGTCAGATCGCTGCCAATCTCAGCCAGTAAATCAACGCGGGCGATGATCTCATTCGGGCGGGTCAGGAAAAAATCCAACAGTCGATATTCCGCATTGGTGAGCGAAATTTCGGTACCATTTGCATCGTTCATCGAACGCTCGACGCGGTTCACAACAAGCCCACCAAATGCGATCTGGTCCGTGGTGTCTTGCAACGGTGCAGGCGTTCCTTTCCCGTATCGACGCAAGACGGCACGGATACGGGCGATCAATTCGCGCGGGTTGAATGGTTTGAGAAGATAATCATCAGCCCCGACCTCTAACCCAATGATCTTGTCCGTTTCATCGCCCCTGCCCGTCAGCATGACAATCGGCAGATCACCAGACCGGCGAATATCCATCGCCAGTTCCAACCCGCTTTCGCCGCGCAACTGTAAATCAATGATAACCAAATCAAGCGCGATAGACTTGCAAACAACGGCAAAATCCGCACTGCTTTCCATTGGAACGGGTTCAAATTGGTTCTCGGACAGCAAAGCGACGAGCGCATCGCGCATCCCGGCCTCATCATCCACTATACCAATTCGCGGCCGCATCATTGTTTGGGTCCTTACCAACCTGCGGACCAAGGTAGCGCCACGCGCTCCTGCCGTCTCAGACTATTATGTTTCATTTGTTACATGCCTATCGCATTTTGTAATTTTGTTAACATTAAAGCGGGCAATCTGTAGCATTGTTCATCACTGCACGGTGCCAGTTCGGCATAACCCGTCTTAGGGTGTAGGTGTTGGCCACCAGTGGAGGTTAGGTCAGCACCAACACTTCTGGGAGGAAGATATGACAAAACTTGGACTGGTCTCTGGGGCCATATTGCTGGCTGCGGGTTCAACCGCATTCGCCGATGAATTAAGTGTCGTTTGTAGCGCCGAACAAGATTGGTGCGATCTGATGGTCGCAGCGTTTGAGGGCGAAAACCCTGACACAGACGTGCTGATGGTACGCAAATCAACAGGCGAGACTTTGGCGCAAGTCCGTGCGGAAGCCGGCAATCCAAAGATCGACGTTTGGTGGGGTGGCACCGGTGATCCGCATCTGATTGCTGCCGAAGAAGGGCTGACCCAAGTTTCAGGCGTCGACACTTCAGAATTGCTGGGCTGGGCCCAAAACATGTCTGAAATTTCAAACGGTAAGACAATCGGCATCTATGCGGGCGCCTTGGGCATCGCTTATAATTCCGAAATTCTTGCTGACAAAGACATTGCGCCACCAGCGTGCTGGGCTGATCTAGAAGACCCACGCTTTGTCGGCGAAATTCAGGTTGCCAACCCAAACAGTTCAGGCACCGCCTACACAGAACTTGCAACTTTTGTGCAGCTGTTCGGCGAAGATGAGGCATTCATCAAGCTTGCCGCAGTCGGCAAGAACGTGAATTCCTACACAAAATCAGGCTCTGCCCCATCCAAAGCTGCTGCACGCGGTGAAACAGGTGTCTCCATTGGGTTTATGCACGACATGGTCAAATTGGCCGCGACGGGCTTCCCACTTGAGATCGTCGCACCGTGCGAAGGTACGGGCTACGAAGTGGGTGCTGTCAGCATTATCGAGGGCGCACGTAACCTTGAGGCCGCGAAAGCATGGGTCGCATTTGCATTGCGGGCTGATGTTCAATCACGCGCACCAGAGGTGGGATCGTTCCAAGTTCCATCCAATTCTAACGCAGAAGTGGCACCTGAATCGCCTGATCTCGCCTCGATCAAACTGATCGACTATGATTTCGCGACGTATGGCTCTAGCGCAACACGCGCACGTCTGTTGGCGCGATGGGATTCTGACGTCGGCGATCCGGGCGCGCAGTAAGTAATCCTCCCAGTTGGCGTTTGAAAAAACGCCAACCCTTGGGTGCTCTTGAAACATAGGGCACCCATTTTCTACCTTTTTGGCTCTTACTTTTTGGACATGATATGAAACGGACAGTTTTGTTCTGGCTCGTCACTGGGCTTGTCAGCTTTGCGCTGCTCCCTTGGCACATGACCCGCGACGGTGTTTTCTCTTTTGACTGGTTGCGCGATGATATGCCGTCAACGGGCCTCGCGTTGATATTGCAGGGCGGACATTGGTGGTTAACACCTATTGCGCTTGCCTTTATCGCGGCTCTGGTCAGTCATTTTAAGCTGACTGATCCTGTCCGGCGCGCACGCACATTACTGGCCATTGCGGCTACAGGATTATTCTGGACGGCCCTTCAAGGGTTGATCATCGTGCAGCGCGGCCCGCGTGTTCTCGAAAGTATACTGACGGGCGACACGATTACAGCCGGTCAATCCGGACTGGGTCTTGGCGCTGGTATTTGCATTCTATCGTTGCTGTTCGTGCTGACCGTTTCAATGTCCCAAACAGGCAAAGGGCGCGGCGATGCATTCATCGTCAGCCTCATTGGCCTGATCATCGCCCTTGTCGGCGTCTTCGTTTTTTATCCAGTCTTGCACATCCTCGTACGCGCCTTTGAGGTCGAAGGCGGCTATAGCCTGACCGAATTTTTCCCACGTTTCTTCAGCGCTGATATTTGGGGGCTGGGATGCCTTTTCACCCAATACAATTGCGGCGTTGCGATAAACTCAGTATTCCTCGCCGTTCTCACAGGCGCAGGCACAACCCTGCTTGGCTTATCATTCGCGCTGATCTTCACGCGCACTGATTTTCGCGCCAAAAAGCTGCTGCGTATTCTCACCATCATCCCAATCATCACGCCACCCTTTGTGATTGGCTTCGCGCTGATCCTGCTGTTTGGCCGCAATGGTACCGTGACAGGTTTTGCAGCCGACCTTTTCGGGATGGAAAAAACCCGCTGGCTTTATGGCTTCTGGGGCGTCTACTTTGCGCAACTCCTGTCCTTCACCCCCATCGCCTTCCTTGTGCTGATTGGTGTTGTCCAAGGTGTCAGCCCGTCAATGGAGGAAGCATCGCAAACCCTCGATGCTGACCGCTGGCAGACATTCCGCTACGTGTCTTTGCCGCTTATGCGCCCCGGTCTCGCAAATGCTTTCTTGTTAGGTTTCATCGAAAGCCTCGCAGACTTCGGCAATCCACTCGTTCTGGGCAGCGGTTATTCGGTCCTGTCCACGGAAATCTACTTTGCCATTGTCGGTGCTGTTGCTGACCCCGCCAAAGCCGCGATCCTAGCGATTTCACTGCTTTCGCTAACGCTGTCGGCCTTCCTGCTACAGCGCATGTGGTTGGGCAAAAAATCCTATGCGACGATCACTGGCAAAGCGGATTCTGGCCAAAACGCAGCCCTTAGCCCGCTTGTGCGCAATATGTGCTATGCAACGGCCCTGCCGTGGGCAGCCCTGACGGCGGTAGTCTATACGATGATCATCTTTGGCAGCTTTGTGAAACTTTGGGGCTATGACCATAGCTTCACTCTCGACCACTACATTCGCGCGTTTGGCATCAACTTTGAAACTGGGCGCTTGTCTGGCGTGGCATGGGACAGCTATTTTACCACGCTCACGATATCGACTATCGCAGCCCCCCTGACCGCAATCGTCGGATTGGCCACCGCCTATCTGCTGGTGCGTCAAAAATTCGTAGGCAAGGAAATCTTTGAATTCTCAACGATGCTCAGCTTTGCCATCCCCGGCACTGTTATCGGCGTCAGCTACATCATGGCCTTTAACTTTCCGCCAATCGAACTCACTGGCACCAGCATCATCCTGATTATCGTCTTCGTGTTCCGCAACATGCCCGTTGGTGTGCGCGGCGGAATCGCAGCGATGTCGCAGCTCGATAAAAGCCTTGATGAAGCGTCGATCACATTAGGTGCGAACAGCTTTACGACCCTGCGTCGTGTAATCCTGCCGCTCATGGGGCCTGCGATTATGGCCGCCCTGACCTACAGCTTTGTGCGGGCGATTACGTCGGTCAGCGCTGTGATCTTCCTTGTCAGCGCTAAGCATAACATGGCCACATCCTTTATCGTTGGTCGAGTTGAGAACGGTGAATTTGGCCTCGCTATCGCCTATTCGACGGTGCTGATCTTTACCATGCTCGCTGCCATCCTCTTGCTTCAGCTTCTGGTCGGATCGCGCCGCTTGCGCCGTACCGACCGCGTTCAATCAGCGGCCTAATGGCCCAATTTTCGGAGACAAATATGTCAATATTATCCCCCGGCTCCGTGCGCTTTGACGGTGTTATTAAGAAATTTGGTGACGTGACTGCCCTTAAAAGCCTCAATTTGTCCATCGAGCCCGGCAAACTTGTAACCCTGCTGGGACCAAGCGGGTGCGGCAAGACAACGACCTTGCGTTTGATTGCAGGGCTAGAAATGGCGACGTCCGGTAGCATCCATATCGGCGGCGAAGACGTGACCCACCTGACTGCCACATACCGCAAGGTGTCGATGGTATTTCAGTCATACGCATTATTCCCACACATGACCGTGCTCGAAAACGTGGCCTATGGGCTGACGGTGAAATCGGTACCAAAACGTGAGGCTGCAGAAAAAGCAGACCACGGGTTGGAGCTGGTTGGGCTGTCGGGTTTCGGCGACCGTTTGCCAAGCGAGCTGTCAGGTGGCCAACAACAGCGTGTTGCTGTAGCGCGCGCAATTATTTTGGAGCCAGAGGTGCTGTTGCTCGATGAACCCCTGTCCAACCTCGACGCAAAACTGCGCCGCCACGTCCGCGAAGAAATCCGTCAAATCCAGCAACGCCTTGGCCTGACAGCAGTCTACGTGACCCACGATCAGGAAGAGGCGATGGCTGTCTCCGACCGGATCATCGTCATGAAAAACGCAGAAATCGCACAGGAAGGATCACCTAGCGATCTGTATGAATCGCCAAAATCCGCCTTCATCGCGGACTTCATCGGTGATGCCAATCTAGCCGTTTGCGACATCGAAAGCGTGTCAGACGGGATGGCCAAAGTACGTCTGAACAATCAATTATACCAAGTCCGTAACGGTAACCTCAGCGTTGGCCCCGCGCAAATGGTTATGCGTCCGCATCATCTGCGGCTGGCAAAACCCGACATGCCGGGCATCGCCGGAGAGGTCAGCTATGCAGCCTACCTCGGGAAGGAAATCCAATACACCGTCGAAAGCGCACTTGGTTCCTTGTTTGTCATCAGCAACGTCGTCGATCAGCCATTCAAGCAAGGGGATGCGGTTTCAGTCCAGCTCAACGCCGATCTTGCCCGTCTCGTTGCAGCATAAATCATGCGTCACAGCATTTTTCACCACGCGGAAACAACGCGTGAATTAACATCTGACGCTTGGCCTCAACTTATCACCGATGGCGGATATGAAGCGGTCATCTTTGACTGTGACGGAACGTTGGTCGAGAGCGGCGAAGCGCATTTCAAAGCCTTCCAAACCGCCGTTCGCACCCAAGGGTACGAGATGGATCGCACATGGTACAACGCACGAACCGGGCTAGACCGGAAGTCGATCCTCGCGGAGCTTGCGAAGACCGTCGATGGTCCTTTTGATGTGGGATCGGCCGTCAGCGGTAGTATCACGGCGTTTATCGCGGGGAGTGCGGCAGTTTTGCCGATCCCCGAGACGACTGACTTAGCAAGAATACTCCGGCAGACCCACAAGTTGGCAGTCGTCACTAACTCTGAGAAACAAGTCGCAGCAGCATCGCTTTGCTCCGTTGGGCTGCAAACCCTCTTTGATTACGTCGTGACGATCTCAGATGGGGCGCCACCGAAACCAGCGCCTGACCTTTTCATCGCTGCCGCAAAACGTCTCAACACATCTGTCACAAAAACGTTGGTTCTTGAGGATTCAAAAGAAGGTGTGCAAGCGGCGACACAGGCGGGCATGGATGTCTTGCAGATTATGCCTGCAACGGAGTGACGCGATCAAAGCCGCTCAATATCACCCTGCGCCCGGCGGTCATGAAAATCAGCTTCCCAAGCTGCAAAGGTCCCTGCCCCAATTGCATCTCGCATCCCCTGCATAATCTCCTGAAAATAATGCAAGTTGTGCCACGTCAGCAGCATTCCAGAGATCATTTCATGCGAGCGGAACACATGGTGCAGATATGCGCGTGAATACTTTGCACAGGCCGGGCAGGTGCAGTCCTCATCCAAGGGGCGCGGATCATCAGCGTGCCGCGCGTTCTTGATATTCACCACACCATTGCGCGTAAACACCTGCCCCGTGCGGCCAGAACGGGACGGCAGAACGCAGTCCATCATATCAATCCCGCGCTTCACAGCGCCGACAATATCATCTGGCTTCCCAACACCCATCAGATACCGTGGCTTATCCTCGGGCAATTGATCCGGGGCAAAGTCGAGACATCCAAACATCGCCTCTTGCCCTTCACCCACAGCCAAACCACCCACGGCATACCCATCAAAACCAACGCCAATCAGCGCCTTCGCACTTTCTTCGCGCAAGTCTTCCTCAAGCCCACCCTGTTGAATGCCAAACAACGCATGTCCGGGGCGATCCCCAAAGGCATCCTTAGACCGCGCAGCCCACCGCATCGACATCTGCATACTCTCGTTCAAACGGGTCCGATCCGCTGGCAGCGCAGGACATTCATCAAAGCACATCACAATATCAGAGCCGAGCAGCTTTTGAATTTCCATCGACCGTTCAGGCGATAGAAAATGCTTTGAACCATCAATATGGGACTGAAACGTCACCCCGTCCTCTGACATCTTGCGCAGGTCAGCAAGGCTCATCACCTGAAACCCGCCGCTATCCGTCAGGATCGGCTTATCCCAATTCATGAATTTATGAAGGCCGCCCAGATTGGCAATCCGTTCCGCCGTCGGGCGAAGCATGAGATGATATGTATTACCCAACAAAATATCAGCACCCGTGGCGGCGACGCTTTCAGGCATCATTGCCTTCACGGTAGCGGCAGTGCCAACAGGCATAAACGCAGGCGTGCGAATGTCGCCGCGCGTAGTGTGGATAACGCCGGTGCGGGCGCGGCCGTCGGTGTGGTTCAGAGAGAATGAAAAACGATCAGTCACAGGAGCGGCCTTTTGATATGGTCTAGGCGATATGCCCCTAGCAGCAAAGATTTGCAAATCCTGACAGAGAATTGTCTAGGATCATGCGTGTTGGTCTGAAACACCTACCAAGGTGAATGTTGACGGTATAATTCGTAGTCCTACCCCAGCCCAGAAAAACGGTGCACGCCATTTGTACGAGCGGCCAAAGGAGTGTGAAAAGGTCATTTTCATCGAAATCGGCGCATCACGCCCCTTTACGCCCACAAGGGCAAACCCTATATGAATAGTCAGGATTAGCAGGGATGACGTTCATGACCGACGCAAGCACACCGATGGAAGGCACGCCACTTATCGCCCCATCCAGCACAGATCACCCGCTTTACGAAGACATCGTAATGGCATGCAAATCGGTTTTTGATCCAGAAATTCCAGTCAACATATACGACCTTGGTTTAATATATACCATTGATATCAAAGAAGATAACGCGGTTAATGTGACAATGACACTGACAGCACCGGGTTGCCCCGTCGCAGGCGAAATGCCCGGCTGGGTCGCAGACGCAATTGAACCCCTCCCGGGTGTGAAACACGTCGACGTTGAGATGACGTTTGAGCCGCAATGGGGCATGGACATGATGTCAGACGAGGCGCGGTTGGAACTTGGGTTTATGTAGCGCATCTTCGGGGCCGTTAAGTTCCAGACCTTTCTTCGAAAATATAACTCACTAAATCTTTACCAGATAGAAGACTTTCAACGCATTCGTCGTTGTTGAAAATACACTACCGTTCGACCCCAAAGTTGGCTGAAACCGCTAACTTTTAATTTTCCGTTGGATCATGCGTTTTAGGAAGGAAGGTCAGCGATCAAAAATACATACCAATGCTACGACAAACACGCCCGCCTTCCTTTAAAAATAGTGCTGGATCTTCGTCGAAAGTGATCAGATAAGTTTTCGCTTTAACTTCGCCTGCGCGGGATCATGCATTACTTCAAAGCTTATTCGGGGCCTTGCATAATTTAGTCGCACGGCTGCACCTTGCGTTGCGCCCAGTCCGCCCCTATTTTGTTAATAACACAGGAGAGCACTCATGTTTGGCATTCCCGGCAAGCAAGCCGTATCAATTACCGACAAAGCCGCCGCACAAATCGCAAAGCTGATGACCAAGGACGGGTCGCAGGGCCTGCGCATTGGCATCAAAAAAGGTGGCTGTGCAGGCATGGAATATACGATGGAATACGTCTCAGAGGTTGATCCGCTGGACGAAGTCGTTGACCAAGACGGCGCGCGTGTGATGATCGCCCCTATGGCGCAAATGTTCCTGTTTGGGACTGAAATCGACTACGAAGTGTCACTGCTCGAGTCTGGGTTCAAGTTCCGTAATCCAAACGTCGTTGATGCCTGCGGATGCGGTGAAAGCATCAAGTTCAACGAAGACATCACAGCCTCATAAGTGTCAGCGAAGGCGATATTGCCTTCGCTGTTTGGCTCCATTGACCACATGGAAAATATCTGTTGGAGAGTGCTTGTATCACGGTGGCACCCTCTTTGTGTTGCTTTCAAGCGAATGCCAGGTTCATTTAAAAACCAACGACCCTGGTGGCATTTTAACAGCACATACAGATCAGTTCTATAACATGCCTCGTCTGGATCTCCGACGATATCCTGAGACCCAGACGAGGCAACGGCGCCCGCAGCCCTTTTAGCACGCTAAGGTTTTGGTTTCACGGACCCTTTCAGGTGCACATAAGTCTCATTAAATCGCCTCTGCAAATGATCGACAGCTTTGATCGGCGCGCCACCTTTGGCAGACACATCTACATCGTGGTTTGGGTTGAAGAACAACGGCACTGAAATCCTCTCAGCATCGGTGCCAATCACCCGGTGCGGAGTCGCCTTGATCTTACCAGCTGTCCACATCTCCAACATCTCGCCAAAGTTGATCACAAATTCACCCGGCGGTGCAGATACTGGAATCCAGCCGCCACCGCGCTTGCGCACTTCTAGACCCGGTGACCCGTCAGTGGCCAAAAGCGTTAGGCATCCGTAATCAGTGTGGGTCGCGATCCCAAAATCCTTATCCGTCGCCCACGCTGGGCGTTCTGGATAAAAGTTCCCACGCAGTAAGGCCATCGGATGTGTAAATTTATCACGGAAATAAGCGCCATCTTCACCCACAGCGTCTGCAATGGCGCAAAGCAGATCAAGGGCAAACGTCACGGTCTCGCGGTAATATGCCCGCAAGGTAACAGCAAAATCCGCGGGCGCTTCTGGCCAAATATTCGGAGCATATGCAGGTAGGTTCAGCGCCCCCAAAGGCTCGCGCTCACTGATCGGTAAACCACAGTCAAACACCTGTTTATAATCGGGATTAGCGTTTGGATCGACCTGTTCGGCACCCGGTGCCCCCCACCCTCTGTTCGATCCAGTTGCGGCCATATCGTAGGCCGCCTTTTCAGCAGCAGGCAGATGAAAAAACGCACGGTACGTCTCAATCGCCTCAGCCACAGTCGCCGCCGCAATCGGAGTGTTGTAAACTGTCAGAAACCCAATATCGGCAGCCCCAATAACCGCCTCAGCGCAGGCTCGTGCATGGTCCGAATGGCTGGGATCAATGAGAGCAGCAGCATCAATGCGTGGGATCATAATTTCTACTCCTTGGTGCGCCAGCTTCATGATGCACTTTGCATCCCCCCGCAAGATTGATAGCTAAAACACACCCCAACCAAGGAGACCACACATGCGCCGCAAACTTGCCGCTGGAAACTGGAAAATGAACGGAACGGCGGATGCCTTGGCGATGCTGAATACGTTGGCTAAGGACCATCCAACGCCCAGTGTTGACGTTCTCATCTGCCCACCCACGACATTGCTGGAACGGGCCTCTGGCCACGGTGCAATTGCCACTGGTGGCCAAGATTGCCACGCCAATGCCAGCGGCGCACACACTGGCGATATTTCAGCACAAATGATCGTCGACGCAGGTGGCACCTATGTTTTAACAGGCCA
>JAPKCP010000341.1 GCA_028822885.1 Yoonia sp.
ACACGCCAACAGCTTTCGAGTGTGAACAGACATGCGTGTTTCAATCTCTCACCAGACTGTTCGACAAGGGTTTATCTTCAAGAAAACCTACCATGAGGTTCACCTGATGGTAGCGTTTACTCACGAAGAAAAGCAGATCATCAAACAGCGTGGGTTGTTGAAAACTAAGTTGGTGGATCGCCGTCCCGCGGATGCCAAAAACGATGCGCGTGACGAGAAATTCGAATTGCGCGTTGAGCATCTGATGGACGGCAGGGTGGATAAGTTTCTCTGCGCCACGCCTTCAAAATCAAAGATCTATGAAGAAGAGCTTTTGGCAGTGCTGCAGCAGATGAAACTCTGGCTCACGGACAATGCCGAAACGGGTACCCGAACTGTGGTAGAATTCTGATGGCGCAGTTTTCTGACGACAGTGCTGGCGCAATGATCTTTGGATCGATTGTGATCTGTTCCATTTTGGTGATGGCACTAATCATCACACCGTTCCTTCTCATTGGCATTCCAGCCTATGTTTTCTACCGGCTGCACAAAGAAAGCCCGAAGCGGCTCGAACGCTTGGCGCGTTCTGAAACAGAAATTCTCTATAACCATGCAATGAACGGTCAGGTCCGTCTCAGCGATGCAGACATTAATGCTGCTCTGTCGCACCATTGGCCGCCAGACACGCCTGAGCCTCTCAGGATCCAATTGTTGGGTATTGGGAGGGCTTTGCTCAGTGGCGAAGGTCTGAGCCCTGAAATCCCACCAATGCCTGCGCTCTGCAATACCGTTGAGGGCGCGCGGTATCGCGATATGCTTGCGCGGTCCGGGCAGGCCCGCAGCGACCGAGTGATGGTGTTGAGCGCGCTGGATGTAATCTCGGACAGTCTGGGCACCATCGCACAAGCAGTTCCCCCCATTGAGGGTGACGTGCTTGTCGACGTGACCCAGTTTATGCACCCTTTAGGACAAGCGGTTCAAAACGTCATCGCGCCGTTCTTTGCTGATAACGATTACAACCACTTCAAACAACTGCGCGAGCGGATTGACGCAAACCTCAGTCGCACACACCGCACGCAGCCCATCTTCCCAAGCGATTACAAGGGCGACGATGTCGTGGACACCTACCTGGCAGGCACCCATCTGAAAAATCTGTTCCAGCTCCGGACCCCCTTTGAAATTCCTGAGAACAGCCGGTTCGAGCACATGCACATTGTGGCGGGGTCCGGCCACGGTAAAACCCAAACCCTGCAGTACTTTTTGAACCGTGATCTCGAAGATGTCGCACGTGGCGACAAATCCGTAGTGGTGATCGACAGCCAGGGGGATCTGATCAATACGATCCTCAAAGCTAAAACGCTTTCACCAGAACAGATCGTGCTGATTGATCCCGAGGACATCGCGTTCCCAGTCAGCCTCAACCTGTTCTCTGTCGGTCAGGACCGACTGGCCAGTTACAACGCGCTCGAACGCGAACGGCTGACCAATTCGATCATTGAACTTTATGACTTCGTTCTGGGCTCGCTGCTATCCGCGGGAATGACGGCAAAGCAATCCGTGGTCTTTCGCTATGTCACGCGCCTGATGTTCCATATTCCTAATGCAACGATCCACACCCTGCGTGAGCTGATGGAGCCCGGCGGCACAGAGACGTACCGCGATCAGATCGCCAAACTGGAAGGCACGCCGCGTCGGTTTTTTGAAACTGAGTTTGATAGCAAAGAGTTCACCAACACCAAAACCCAGGTTCTCCGTCGCCTCTATGGGGTTCTAGAAAACCAAACCTTCGAGCGGATGTTCACCAATCCGCAGTCGAAGTTCGACATGTTTACTGAGCTGAATGCTGGCAAGTTGATCCTGATCAACACATCAAAATCGCTCCTGAAAGAACAAGGAACAGAAATCTTTGGTCGTTTCTTCATTGCCCTAATTACGCAGGCAGCCCAAGAGCGTGCGACATTGCCCGCCCAAGATAGGCTACCCACTATGGTCTATATTGATGAGGCGCAGGACTACTTTGACCAGAACATTGGCATTATCCTCAGTCAGGCGCGCAAATATCGGGTTGGCATGATCATGGCGCATCAGTATTTGGGCCAGCTGAGCAACGGCCTGCAGGAAGCATTTGAGGCTAACACGTCAATCAAGCTCGCTGGCGGTGTGTCTGCGCGGGACGCGCGTGCCCTTGCTGGTCAATTGTCGTGTGATGCCGATCTCATTCAGCGCCAACCAAAAGGCACATTTGCCACTTTTGTACGCGGCTTGACCGATCGGGCCGTTCCGATCAGCTTTCCATTCTTTGTGATGGAAAAGCTGAAGCGCGCCACAAAAGAAGAGATTGATGCAATCCGGGAACACAGTCGCAGCGCCTATGCGGAACCATGGCAGAGCAAGGTTGAAGACAGCGGAACATCGGATGAGACACCGCCAGAAGCGCCGGAAGAAAACGACGCCGAGGATCCCACGAATCCTTCAGCAGCGCTGTAAGCCCACTTAATCTAATGCCATGAGCCACACAGATACACCGTCACACAAAAAGCAAAGCGACGCTCTGGGGCGTGCAACATTCCATCACATCGCGCCATTGGCCCATGTGCGCCCCACCGCGCGTGAAATCCGCTGGTTAAAGCATATTGAGCGTCACGGCCCACTAAGCTCTGCGTATTTACATGCACTTACTCAAGACACGCATCGCTGCAGGGATACGAGTTTGCGGCAATTGCAGAAGCTGCGGGCGGGTGGGTTTCTAATGCTACCACGCCAACAGCGGTTCACTGAACACGCCGACTTCAACCCCTACATCTATGATTTGACCAAACAGGCGCACACTCATCTCATTGACCTCACTATAGCAGAGCCCACCATACGGCCTACTGGGCATTGGGGTCATGGGGCTGACGTTGCCAGCGTGACCAGTGCGATTGATATTGCTGCAGCGAAGGAGGGCGTCCGATTTATCCCAGCCCACAAGATTTTAGCTATCAAACAAGCTTCTCTCGCCATGCCTATGGGCAACCGCAAACTGATTCCAGACCAGCTCTTCGCACTGGATTACGGCGGTAGATACCGCGCCATAATGCTGGAAGTGGATCGCGGCACTGAACCCAAAACATCAAGTGCGGCGCGTAAGAGCTATGCCTCATCCATTGAGCAGTATCGTCAGATGATTGAACAGAACACTCACCAGTCGCATTATGGCCTCAAGGCAACAACGTTGGTGCTTTGGGTATTCTCACGGCGCAG
>JAPKCP010000056.1 GCA_028822885.1 Yoonia sp.
GCAAGTGTCAGATAAGCCGTTGAAATATTACCACATCCAATGATGCCAACGCCAAGTTGTGTCATGTTATCAGGTCCTTAAAAATTGGATGCTGTGGCAAGGCTTCGTGTCGCCATGCGCTGGTGGTCAGATGGGTTGTCGTGTTCGACCACATAATGATCGACACCAGCAGCCTGTAATGCGGCATGAATTGCGACCCAATCCATCACGCCATGACCCACATCGGCCCAGCCGTCCTCGTCTGCGTTTTCGCCCACGGGTGCGACATCTTTGATGTGCGCCGCCGCGATCCGGCCTGCGTATTTGTTGATCCACGCGACAGGGTCTTCGCCTGCCCGCGTGACCCAACCGAGGTCGAGTTCAAGCTTCATGTCGGGGGCCGCGTCCATCATCAAATCCAACGGCATTTCACCAGTATCTGTTGCCACCAATTCAAAGTCATGATTATGCCAGCCAAAGTTGATCCCAGCGGCAATGAACGGCTTACCAATACCTGCAAGACGCACACCTAGGGCCGTCCAACCAGCCGCATCAGCCGGCCTATCTTCGGATTGAAGGTAGGGCACAAAAACAGAGCGCATACCAAAATCACGAATGATCCCAAGCGCTTTGCCCGGATCGTTTTCCATCATTCCAAAGTCGATGTGGCTGCTTGTCATCTTCAAATCAGAGTCAGCAAACACGGCCTTTAGCGCATCAATATCATCGTAAAGCCCGCCATAGCCTTCGACCTCTTTATAGCCAGCTGCCGACAACATCTTAAGCGTTTCAGACAACGGCGGGAAGTTCCGCGAACAGTAAAGCTGGTAAGAAATATGGGTCATTGCGATGTCCTTCAGGCGGTTGTTGCGCTGTGCAAATCACGCAGTATAAACTGAGGTTTGACAGACGCATCAGTTGGGGTGAAAGTGATTGTCCGGGTCTCGCCCGGCAGCATATCAAAGGCATTGTCAGAGAACCGACCCTTGGTGTCAGCCTCAAGCGAGGTGAAAAGCGACAGGCCTTTTGAGGTCAGCGTGATGGTGTTTTCAGTGGTTTCCATAGCGATGTGCGCAGGCTTCAGATCGAAGGTTTTGTAGGGATTTGGCGTATAGATTTCACGGCCTGAGCCCTTCACACTATCCCACGTCACAACCAGCATTTCACCCGATTTCAGATCACTCAGCGCAACTGTCGTCAGGTCAATCGCATCGCTGCCAATGGCACCCTTGCCTGCCCTCAGATCACGCAATGATCCATTCATATCAACAGCTTGCACTTTGACGGACACCATAACGGATAACGGCGTATCATTCGTTCCACGTAGCGTGATCGTGTCCCCAGTCGGAACAGCCGTCACCATGATGTCGGCGTAGAAACGCTGCGCCATATGGTGCATCAGCTTCCAGTCACCGCCATAGTCAAGCGACGCCCAAGAACACACCGGCCACGTATCGTTAAGTTGCCAAATAATCGTGCCCATGCAGCGCGGTTTTTGCGTGCGCCAGTGGGTGACGGCAGTTCCGATCGCGACGCCTTGCTGGATTTGGCTGAGGTAGACGAAATCTTCAAACTTTTCAGGCCAACGGAAGTAGCGGAACATCGTTTCTGCAATGCGCGCGTTGCCACCATCGTTTTTCTGGTGGGACTCGAGCACTGGGGCTGCAATATTGCGGTCTGCTGGTCCTGTGAAATCGCGGATAGCATTCATTCCCGGATAGGATTGAAACCCAAATTCCGAACAGAATCGGGGACTTACATCCCGGTAATGATCAAAGTCGCGGCCTTCGTGCCAAACCGACCAAAAGTGCATGTCACCCGAGCCATCGTCATGCCAAGCATCACCAAAATTCATGAAACCCGGGGACGGGGACGACGGCCACCAAATCGCGCAAGGGTCTGTTTCTAATAACGTATCCTCAACGGCGCGGTTCAGGCGGTCATAATTAACCAAATACCGGTCACGGTCTTTTTTTGAACATTCGTACCAGTCCAAAGCACCGATGAGTTCGTTGTCGCCACACCACACGGCAATGCATGCGTGGTGATGCATTCGGGCGACGTTATCACGAATTTCTGCTTTAACTTCAGCGATGTATGCGCGATCAGAGGGGTAGAGGTTGCAGGCGAACATGAAGTCTTGCCAGACCAGCAAGCCCAGTTCATCGCAGTCGTTGTAGAACGATGTCGGCTCGTACCGTCCACCGCCCCAGATGCG
The DNA here is from genome assembly GCA_028822885.1 of Yoonia sp. GTDB lineage: Bacteria > Pseudomonadota > Alphaproteobacteria > Rhodobacterales > Rhodobacteraceae > Yoonia. Next base: position 2,198 of record JAPKCP010000056.1, read on the forward strand.
GATCATGTTCATGTTGGCCTCTGCTGCGGATTCCAGCAAAGCCCGTGTTTTTGCGTCGGTGATATTACCGGCAAGCGCGTCAGCCGGAATCCAATTGGCCCCTTTGCAGAATATGTCACGACCATTGACGCGGAACTTGAAACCAAGGCCAATGTCGTCTTTTTCAGTCACCAATTCCATTTGGCGCAGGCCAAGACGGCGGGTCGCATACGTATCCCCAGCAGTGACTTTGAGGTCGTAAAGAGGCTGTTCGCCCTGCCCTGCAGGCCACCACAATTCTGGGTTTTGAACGTCGATAATCAGCGTACACACTCCGTTCACCGGATGTGCACTGATCTGTTGGCCATCAAATGCGAGGGTAACGTCTTCATCGTAGTTCACGACGTAAGCCTCAACGGTTACCGTGACGCCATCGCCAGTGTGATCTTGCGTGATCGCGAGGCGCTTAATACGCGCAGCTTGGGACGGCGCAAGCGTGATGTCTCCATAGATACCGAATGGGGCAAGTGCGATGTTCCAGTCCCAGCCGAAATCGCAAGCGGGTTTGCGCAGGAAGTTCCCGAATGGGATCGGGCAATTGTGCGAGATCGGGAGCTCAAAATCATGCGCGTCTTGGAGCGCGCGTCCAGCCGCAACCGGGCTATGAAAAGTGATCGCGATTGTGTTTTTACCGACGGTCGCTGCTTCGGCCAAAGCAACGCGATAATCGCGGAAGGCATTTTTCGCCTCTAACACGACCGTATCGTTCACCTTGACCGTCACCACGGTATCCATCCGCGACAAAACGAGATCGACGTGAACGTCCGTCAGATCGAAGGTGCGTGTCACCGTCCAATCGCGTTCACAAATCCAACGCAGGTCATATTCGTTGCGCCCAAAGTAGGGATCAGGGATTAAATCTGCTGCATGTAGCGCCGTAATGCCATCATTTGGGAACGAAATTGGGCAAGCATAATCGCCAGATCCATCTGTTAGGGTCCAGCCGTCATTAAGCAACGCAGTCATTTAGAGACGCGCCTCATCTGATTTGTCGAACAACGATGCACGGGACGGATCAATCCCAATATCAAGCGTTTCACCCGCTTTGACGACCGCGTTGCCATCCATCCGAACGCGGAAGATTTCACCGTTCATCGTGGCGTAAATCAACGTGTCAGAGCCCATCGATTCGACAAGGTCGACAGCAACTTGCATTTGCACCGGGGCTTTTGCCGCCAACTCGCCTGTCACGATATGCTCTGGACGTAGACCGATCACGACAGGACGGTCTGTGACCTGTGCGCTCACATATTCGTAGCCATCCATCGGTAACGTCAGATCGCCCTTTTTAAAGACGCCACCTTCAAGCTGACCTTCGATAAGGTTCATCGACGGCGACCCGATAAAGTCAGCGACATAGAGGTTCTTTGGCTTGTTATAGATTTCATCAGGCGTGCCAAGCTGCATAATGTTGCCGCCCTTCATGACAGCAATCCGGTCCGCCAATGTCATCGCCTCAACCTGATCGTGCGTCACGTAGATCATCGTGTTTTGCAGTTGGTTGTGGAGACGTTTCAGTTCAACACGTAAATCGACCCGTAGTTTCGCGTCAAGGTTGGACAGTGGTTCGTCGAAAAGGAACACATCGACGTCACGCACCAATGCCCGACCAATCGCAACCCGTTGACGTTGCCCACCGGACAAAGCACCCGGTTTACGGTTTAGCAGGGGTTCGATTTGCAGAATGTCAGCCGCGCGGGCAACACGACTTTCGATCTCAGCCTTGGGCAGTTTCGCGTTCTTGAGGCCGAAGGACAGGTTCCCCTTCACGGTCATCTGCGGGTAAAGCGCGTAGGATTGAAACACCATGCCGATGCCCCGCTCTGACGGCTCGGCCCATGTGACGTTCTCACCTTTGATGAAAATTTGACCATCGCTGATTTCGAGAAGACCAGCAATGCAGTTCAACAACGTGGACTTGCCGCAGCCTGACGACCCAAGTAGGACGATGAATTCACCGTCCACAATGTCGAGGTTGAGGTTTTTAAGAACCTGCACGGACCCAAAGCTGAGGTCGAGGTTTTTGATTTCTACAGAATTTGTCATTGGTTCAGCCTTTGACTGCGCCGGCTGCAATGCCGCGTACGAAGAGTTTGCCGGAAGCAAAATAGATGAAAAGTGGAACAAGACCTGTCAGAAGGGTTGCCGCCATGTTGACGTTGTATTCCTTCACGCCCTGCACCGAGTTCACGATGTTATTGAGCTGGACCGTCATCGGATAGGTTTCTGGCTTTGTGTAGATGACCCCAAAGAGGAAATCATTCCAGATACCTGTGACCTGCAAGATCATCGCAACCACAAAGATCGGCAACGACATCGGCAGCATAATCCGGAAATAAATACCCCAGAAGCCTGCGCCATCAACACGCGCCGCTTTGAACAATTCTTCAGGGACCGAGGTGAAATAATTCCGGAACAGAAGCGTCAGGATCGGCATGCCAAAGATCGTATGAACAATCACAAGCCCAGAAAGCGAGCCCATGAGACGGAACTTACCAAACCCTTCAAAGCCCATCCATTCAAGCATTGGATTAAAGAGTTGAATGACGTTTGTAATACCATCGCCGCTTTCGCGCAGTAGGATCACGATTGGATAGATCATCACTTGGTAGGGGATAAACGCACCGAAGATGAGGATCGTAAAGAAGACCTCAGAGCCTTTGAAACGCCAGTTTGCGAGCGCATACCCGTTGACCGATGCAATCGCGATTGAGATCAAAACCGACGGGACCAAAATCCAAATGGAGTTGGAGAACCCGCGGCTGAGACCTTCGCAGTTGATGCCCGTACAAGCGGACGACCATGCTTTGATCCATGGCTCAAACGTGACTTCAACGGGTGGGGAAAAGATATTGCCAAGGCGGATTTCTGGCATGCCCTTCAGCGACGTAACGATCATCACATAGAGCGGCAACAAATAGTAGATGCACACAATCAACAACGTGCCGTAGATCATGATATTTGTGCTGGTGAAGGCCCGCTTCGGCTTTGGCCCACGCGGACCAGACATAGTATTCGTGGTTATATCAACCATTTTTCTTGCCTCCAAATTCGAGATAGGCCCAAGGAATCAACACCACGAGAACGCTGAGCAGCATCATGGTTGAGGCAGCAAAGCCGAGGCCGAGATTTTGAGATTGGAACATCTTTTCGATCACGTATTTAGCAGGCACCTCTGACGCGATCCCGGGACCGCCAGATGTTTGAGCCACGACGAGATCGTAAACCTTAATAATACCCGCAGATATGATCACAAGAGCGGTGATAAAGACGGGGCGCATCATTGGGATCACGATGAATATGTAGGTTTTCCATGCTGGGATACCCTCAACACGCGAGGCTTTCCAAATATCTTCGTCGATACCACGCATACCGGCCAGAAGCAGGACCATCACAAAGCCTGAGCCTTGCCACATACCTGCGATCAGGATGCCATAAATCACGATCTCTGCGTTGTTGATCGGGTCGAATGTGAATGTGGTCCACCCCCATTCGCGCACGACGTTTTGCAAACCCAGTGCCGGATTCAAAATCCATTGCCACACAAGGCCCGTTACAACAAATGACAGGGCGAAAGGGTACAGAATGATCGTGCGGATTGTATTCTCAAACCGGATTTTACGATCCAATAGGGCCGCAAGGAAAAACCCGATGAGCAAAGATAAGACAAGCGAACATGCCCCATAGATCGCAAGGTTTTCGATGCTGATAAGCCAACGGTTCTCGCTCCAGAGCCGTTCGTAATTCTCAAGACCCACCCATTTTTCAGGTGCAGGGAGAAGACGCGAGCGCGTGAATGAATGGTAAATTGTCCAAAGCGTACAGCCAATAAAAATAACCAGCGCGGTCAAGATCATTGGAATTGCAGCAATCTTGGCTGTTATGTTTTTGAACAACCGAGAAGGCTTTTTCGCCTCGGCTCGCAGTTGTCCGGTGTCGATCACTGCCATTTTGTCCCCCGTCATCGGATATCGAATAGATCAAAACATCCCGGCCTTGGGGCGCTTAGAACTGGCGTGTTTGGTAATTTGGATCAGTGAGGCCCACAGCAGTTTTACTGCGGGCCTTACCAAAAGGCGGACTTAATCAGCGCTTGCGATGATTCCGACGTAACGTGCCTGAGCATCAGCAGCTGTGATGCTAGTATCGTTCCAGAATTCAACAGTCAGATCTTCGATCTGGCCCGCTGTGTCGGCTGTGAACGCATTCACACCGTCTGGCAGAACATTACCGGCTGCAAGGATCTCAAGACCCTTTTTCATGCAATCGTTCGCAGCAGAAAGATCAACATCACCACGGATCGGCAATGAGCCTTTCTTAAGGTTAAACGCAACCTGAACTTCCTGAGAGATCATCAGCGAAGCCAGTTCTTTTTGAGCTGCTGTGATTTCTGGATCGTCATTCAGCGGGAAGTAGAACGCATCACCACCAGTGGCGATAATCTCGTTCACACCCAGACCTGGCAAACAAGTGTAGTCTTCACCAGCAACTTGTCCGGCAACTTGGAATTCACCCTGTGCCCAATCACCGTGGATTTGACCACCAGCCTTACCCGTAATCACGAGGTTTGTCGCTTGGTTCCAATCCTGAACGTTTGAACCAACAGAGAGCAAACGCGCAGCATCGAATGCTTCAAAAACAGCAGTCATCTCAGCGCCAGCGGCTGCTTCAGCGTTCTTGTTGGTCAGAACCTCGAGAAAGAGGTCAGTACCACCGACTGCAACCATGATCGCGTCGAATGCGAGGCTGGTCTGCCAAGCTTGCTGACCCATTGCGAGTGGGACAATGCCTGCTTCGGTAAGTGCAGGTGCTGCCGCTACAAATTCGAACCAGTCAGCAGGCACATCAACGCCAGCGGTTTCGAATGCTGCATGTGACAACCACAACCACTGTGGTGAGTGGATGTTGACAGGAACGCAATATACGCGACCATCGAGTGTGCAGCTTTCCAAAAGACGCGCTGGGTTCACGACATCTGCCCAGCCTTCGGCTTCGGCAATGTCTGTCAGGTCAAGCATTAAGCCAGCTTCGACCAGTTCTTCTGCCTGACGGCCGTGGTTCAACTGCGTGGCGTGCATTGGATCACCGCCGAGAATACGCGAGATAATAATCGGACGCGCTGTCCCACCGGAACCGGCAATTGCGCCGTCTACCCATGTATGTTCTGTCGCGTTAAATGCCTTTGCAAATTCGGACACAGCGGCTGCTTCGCCACCAGATGTCCACCAATGTGTCACTTCAAGTTCGACCGCTGATGCTGCCGATGCGCTGACCATTGCGGTCGCCGCCAAGAGCTTAGTTGTAAGTTTCACGATTCTCTCCTCCCTAGTTCTAAATCGTTGTAGAAAATTCTATATCGATTTAGATAGTTCTAGCAAGACATAAAACTTCATTCTAAGGTTGTTTCACGCAATGATCCACCAACCCCCTAACATTGCAAGGAAAACTTGATAGTAGGGCCTCATGATCCGACAAGAATCAGTAGGCGTTGTCATTTTGCAGGGAAGAAAAATCGATGGCACGTAGTAGATCACCAATTTCGCTTGAGGCCGCTTTACCAGATGGTGGCAAACCGACGCTGAAAACCATCGCGCAGATGAGCGGTTTAGCTGTGCCAACAGTATCCCGCGCCCTGAATGACGCACCCGATATTGGTAACAGCACAAAGGCCCTCGTCCGTAAGATTGCTGATGAAATTGGCTATGTGCCCAACCGTGCTGGCGTGCGCTTACGGACTGGCCGCACCAACGTGATCAGCCTTGTGATGTCCACTCAACATGACAACCATACGGGGCGGCTGATCTCCTCGGTGGCTGGTGGATTGCAAGGCACGCGCTACCATTTGAACGTGACGCCCTACTTTCCCAACGACGATTTTATGAAGCCTGTGCGCTACATTGTTGAAACGGGATCAGCAGATGCTGTTATCCTCAACCAAATTGAGCCAGAGGACCCCCGCGTCGCCTATCTCATGGAAAAGCAGTTTCCATTCGCAACCCATGGACGCAGCAAATGGGCTGATATCCACCCATATTACGACTTTGATAACCATGCATTTGGCTATCAAGCGATGGAAGCCTTGCACGCCCGTGGTCGTCGTAATGTGATGGTCGTTGCGCCCCCTCTGGCACAAAGCTACTCCCAGCATCTTGTGGAAGGTTTGCGCGTTTGCGCATTAAAATATGATATTTTGCTGCATGTTGTCCCCGGTATTACGAGCGACGAAACCGACATTCCGAAACTCATTGAGGCGGTGAGAGCAGCATTGGCGACACGTCCGACCACAGACGCCATCGCGACAGCCTCCACTACCGCAGCGATTGCATCGGTTGCGGCACTCGAACAGAATGGTATGACTTTGGGAGGCGACATCGACGTCATGTCCAAAGAAGCAATCCCATTTTTAAAACTGTTCCGGTCAGAAATACTGACTTTGTCAGAAGCTGTTGGCACCGCCGGCGAATTCTTAGCGAAAGCCGCGCTCAACGCGATCCAAAATCCGACCGCACCACCAATGCAATATCTTGAGGTGCCTTCGGGTCGTTAATCTTGTGGTTTGCGGGTTAGCTTCATCTGTGATTTGATGCGTTATCCTATACATTCATACACGGCGCTGAACGATGAAGCTTATTATTGATACGGATCCCGGCATCGACGATGCCCTTGCGATTGCACTTGCGACTGCCCTGCCAGAGGTTGAGCTTCTTGGTTTAACCGCTGTTTTCGGCAATACGTTTGTCCAGCAATCCAGTCGCAACGCGCGGTTTTTGCTAAATTTTCTTGGACACCCCTGCCCTGTCTCAGAAGGTGCTGAGATGCCTTATGGTGCGCAGACCTACGTGCCCTCTGCAAATGTGCATGGACCCGAAGGGTTTGGCGCGATGGCTGTTGTGCAGGACATAGGCGCAAATGTTGAAGAAAGTGCTGCCGCGTTCCTTGTCCGCAACGCGCGTGAAAATCCCGGTGAATTGGTTGTTTGCGCGATTGGGCCGCTTACCAATATCGCCGATGCGCTTAAGCTTGATCCATTATTTGCCCGCAATATCAAAAGCCTCGTTTTGATGGGTGGCGCGTTGGATTGTCCGGGCAACATTACACCCCATGCGGAGGCGAACATTTTCCATGATCCCGCCGCAGCAGATGTCGTGTTTTCGACTGATATGCCGATGGTTATGATCGGCCTGAATGCAACAATGAAGACGTTACTGACCCCTGATGACTTTGAGAAAATGGGTAAGAATTCACCTCAGATTGGTGGCTTTATTCGTGATATATCTGACTTTTACTTAGGGTTCTATCGCTCTGTTGGCATCTTTGATGGGTGCCCTATGCACGATTCGACCGCCATCTTGGCATGCGTCGCGCCTGATCGGTTTGAGATGAAACAAACCGGTTTGCGTGTCATTCTTGACGGTGAGGACATCGGTAAAACCGTTGCTGATAATGCCCGTCCCCCTGTTGATGTAGCAATGGATGTCGAGGCTAAATGGGCTGTTGATTATGTAATGGCCCGCATCGCGACGCTTAATTAGCCGGGGTAAATGCGTTTCATTTCTGTGTCGTATCGCGCCCACGTTATTGTCGCCTGATTCCCAGCGTACCCATCATAATAAGATTTGCCGGACGACGTTGGTAACCCAGCCCAAATCTTTGCGAGATTGTTCATAAAGCCATGCCGCGTCAGACCGCCAGATCGGAAATTCGACAAACCCGCATCATTCAGCAAAATTTTGGCTAATTGGTCCTGAGCAGCGGGCGTGAACGGCGTTTGCCGATCGAAACCCGCCTGTCCGACCAAACTGCGCAAGGTATCAGGAATAAACTGATACCGCCCAATGGCATGGGGCTGGCCGGGTGTCGCGACGATCCAATCATAGATTTCGCCAATGGTCATGTCGGTGGGCCGTTTGGAGGGGCGCCGCGACGCCCCATGTTGAACGGCATCATACCCATCAGGGCCTGCTTCAGCCGACGCGATTAATTGCAAAAGCCGCGCTTCAGATGACACATGACGACCAAGTAAATCCCCAATCGGCGCCATTAGCCGCTTTGGATATGGTGCGAAAAGGCTATTTCCACTTTGTCCGATGAAAAGACTAGACCCGCCGCCCCCAATTATTCCAGTCCCACCACGGTTAATCTGAACTAGCGCAACGCGGTCGCCCGCCCCAATAAATGGCGCCACCTGCGCACGCGCAGACACCGTCATAACAAATAGCAAGGCAATCGTTACCAAACTGCGTTCAAAGATCATTCAAAACAGGTCCCAAAGTCATGGGACCCGTTCTGCACGTCATTTGTTGAAAATTCGTTTCACCTTGGTAAGAAACTTAGCGTCCCGGAATTTTTCCGCGTTTTTCGCCCTTACCTTCCCAGTTTTCCAAGGCTGCGACTGCCTCTTCAGCTGTTTCGACAAACCGGAATAGCTCCAAATCGTCCGCTGAAATCGTGCCTGCCTCAGCCAACACATCCCAGTTGATAATGCTGTTCCAAAAGTCTTTTCCAAACAACAAAAATGGCACACGGGCCATCCGCCCGGTTTGGATGAGCGTCAGCGCCTCAAACATTTCATCAAGCGTTCCGAAACCACCCGGGAAGACGGTGATCGCCTCGGCCCGCATCAAGAAGTGCATTTTGCGTATCGCGAAGTAGTGGAAATTAAAGCACAATTCAGGCGTCACATATTCGTTTGGCGCCTGTTCAAACGGCAACACGATATTCAGACCGATAGATTTACCGCCCGCATCAAGTGCGCCGCGATTGCCTGCTTCCATAACGCCCGGACCGCCGCCCGTTGCAATCACGCCTTCATGTCCGCCCGTCGCCATGGATTTGCGGGTCATCAGTTCTGAGAACTTGCGGGCTTCATCGTAGTATTTCGACAAGTCTGCTAAAGTTTTGGTGCGCGCCGTATCTTTTTTCGCTGGCTCAGGAATCCGCGCCCCACCAAACAAAACAATTGTCGTTTTGATTCCCGCCTCGTCCATCAGCAATTCAGGCTTAAGCAGTTCAAGTTGCAGACGCACCGGGCGCAGGTCTTCGCGGCACATAAAATCTTCATCTGCGAAGGCCAGTTTATACGATGGCGCTTGGGTCTGCGGCGTGATTGGCGTGTGCGATACCGCCTCCCGGTCTTGCTGGCTGTCGCGGAAGGTGTGTTTACGGGTGTCCATTAACGTCTCTTTCAATTGTTTGTGCCAGACTCGCTGGAAGCCTGCAGGGATGCAATCGTTCTGCGCTTTGTTTTTGCCCTTAGTGACTTTAAGTTGTTGGGGAACAAAGGAACGCCATCATGCTAGTAAAAACCTCCGCGCCCGACTTTGGCCTGCCTGCCCCTGATTTCACACTGAAAACGCCAGATGGCGATGCGTATAGCCGTGATGATTTGATGGGTAAAAATGGGTTACTGCTGGCGTTTATCTGCAATCATTGCCCGTATGTGATTGATCTTATGCCGCGTCTTGTCACGGATATGATCACATTGCGCGCAAATGGGATTGGGATCGCTTGCATTATGTCGAATGATTATGAGGACTATCCTGCCGACTGCCCGGAACGAATGGTTGAGTTTGCGCAGGTTTATGGCCTCTCGGCACCCTATTTGGTGGATGAAGATCAAGCCGTTGCGAGGGCTTATGACGCAGCTTGCACACCCGATTTCTTTGGTTACCACGTTGAGAACGGACTGCAGTATCGCGGCCGTTTGGATAATGTTGCGATGCGCGGCGATGCAAAGGACCGTGAGACGGAATTGGCTGACGGGATGGCCCAGATTGCCAAAACGGGCTTTGGCCCCGACAAACAAACACCTTCGATTGGCTGCTCAATAAAGTGGTCATGATTGCGCCTATCGCAGTAGCGCTTTATAGCCGCGAAGAACCTATTTCAGACCAAAGGACCGGACATATGTCGAACGCTGCCCTTGAGATCGCAATCGAAGCCGCTTGGGAGGCCCGTGATACGATCACAACCGCCACCAAAGGTGAGATCCGCGACGCCATTGACGAGACGATGAACGCATTGGATAGCGGCAAGCTGCGCGTTGCTGAAAAGCAGGACGATGGTAGCTGGCATGTAAACCAGTGGGCGAAGAAGGCCGTGTTACTGTCGTTCCGGCTGAACGATATGGAAGCGATCAACGGCGGCAATGGCGACACAACTTGGTGGGATAAAGTTCCATCAAAGTTTGCAGGTTGGGGCGAAACCGAATGGAAAGACGCAGGATTCCGCGCAGTCCCCGGCTCTATTGTTCGCCGCTCTGCCTATATCGCTCCGGGCGTTGTGTTGATGCCATCGTTTGTGAACCTTGGCGCATATGTTGGCGAAGGGTCCATGGTTGACGGCTGGGCCACGGTTGGGTCTTGCGCCCAGATTGGTAAAAATGTCCACTTGTCCGGCGGTGTTGGTATCGGCGGCGTACTCGAACCGATGCAGGCTGGTCCGACGATTATCGAAGACAACTGCTTTATTGGCGCACGGTCTGAGGTCGTCGAAGGCTGTATCATCCGCGAAGGGTCTGTTTTGGGCATGGGCGTATTTATCGGCCAATCCACCAAGATCGTAGACCGTGAAACCGGCGAAGTGATGTACGGTGAGGTGCCACCCTATTCCGTCGTCGTTGCAGGCTCCATGCCATCCAAGAACAACGTGAACCTGTACTGCGCTGTGATCGTAAAGCGCGTGGACGAACGGACGCGGTCCAAGACAGGCATTAACGAATTGCTGCGCGACTAAGAAAAATAGGTCCGAGGGCAGTAATTGCCCTCGGCGCCAATACCGCTTTCCGTAAGCGGCCCCAAACCACTTTGCCATCAGGCTGTCGTAAGTTCCGTCCTCACGCAGACGCAAGACAGCTGAACGAATGGCCACGCAAGACCTTGCAATATCAAACCCCAGCTGAGAGATTTACGGAGTGTGTTGCGTCGATCAGTTGAGCACACCGCCAAAATCGGACCATCAAAGACAACCGCTTCGGTTTCGCTGGTTTCAAACGCCACCGACAGCTC
>JAPKCP010000057.1 GCA_028822885.1 Yoonia sp.
GATTCTTTACCAAAGTGCTTTGTCAGCATGTAATAGACGACCGCGCGGTATTTGTTTCGCTCAGACTTACCGTAGACTTCGATCACAGCGCCAATCGCTTCCATCAGTTCTGGACCGTCTTTCAGACCAAGCTTTTTGATCAAAAAATTGTTCTTCACTGTTTCAAGCTCTGACGGTTGGCTGCCTGCAACGGTGGATGCGTCAGCATTGTAGATCGAAGGACCGCACCCAATTGTGACTTTCGTCAACAGATCCATGTCCGGCGTCATGTTGCATTTGCTCTTAAGATCTTCTGCATATTTCGCAATCCAATCGTCTCTTTTACCCATCTTGTCGTCCCCATTCTTGTGGTGGGCCAATCGTGGCCGGGTCTCGCGCCCGGTTCCCCGGCGCACATTACGAGTACGTTAGTCTGTGGATTCGCGTTACGTAAAGAAAAATTGGCGGGGAAATTTTACGTTAGTCCCTCAGCGACACAAGCCACAGCCGTTTGACTGGATAAGAAAGTGATCGACATGAAGGCTATTATAGTCTGGTGAAAGGGTCGTGCAAAACTAGCCTTAGGCACGCAGCAAAGGCGTTTCAAAGGGATAAAGTGCGAAATCAACTTGACCAGCAAACACAAACAAGCCGCCCGCCTAATAAGGGACGGACGGCATTTTTTTGTCTCTGGCCGCTGGTGAGGTTTCACCGTTGCGCATTCTTAGTAGCGGTAATGCTCTGGCTTGAACGGCCCATCTGGGCTGACACCAATGTACGCGGCTTGATCTGCGTCTAGTTTCGACAGCTTCACACCGATCCGGTCGAGGTGCAGGCGCGCTACTTTTTCGTCCAAGTGCTTTGGCAAGATGTAGACACCTGGCGCGTATTCGGCCGTCTTTGTCCAAAGCTCAATCTGCGCAAGAACTTGGTTTGTGAACGATGCAGACATTACGAATGACGGGTGACCGGTTGCATTGCCAAGGTTCAAAAGACGTCCCTCAGACAGCAAGATCAACCGATGGCCGTTCGGCATCTCGATCATATCAACCTGTTCTTTGATGTTCGTCCACTTGTGGTTTTTCAGGCTTGCGACCTGAATTTCGTTATCGAAGTGGCCGATGTTGCCGACGATCGCCATGTCCTTCATCAGGCGCATATGCTCAATGCGGATGACGTCTTTGTTGCCGGTTGTGGTGATGAAAATGTCAGCAGTTTCAACGGCATCTTCAAGCAGGACAACTTCATAGCCGTCCATCGCAGCCTGCAATGCACAGATCGGGTCGACCTCAGTCACTTTCACGCGCGCGCCCGCACCGGACAATGACGCGGCTGATCCTTTGCCAACATCGCCGTAACCCATCACGACCGCGACCTTACCGGCCATCATCGTGTCGGTCGCGCGGCGAATACCGTCAACCAGCGATTCTTTACAGCCGTATTTATTGTCAAATTTTGACTTCGTAACAGAATCGTTCACATTGATCGCAGGGAAAGGCAAACGGCCTTCGCGCTGGAGTTCGTACAGGCGGTGAACGCCAGTTGTTGTTTCCTCAGACACGCCAATGATCGCCGCCTTGGTTTTGGTGAACCAGCCCGGTGTTTCTGCCATCCGCTTTTTGATTTGGGCGAAAACAGCTTCTTCTTCTTCGGACGTCGGGATTTCGATCAAGTCTGTTTCACCAGCCTCAACACGCGCGCCCAGCAAAACGTACAGCGTCGCATCGCCGCCATCGTCGAGGATCAAATTCGCGCCATCAGGGAACGCAAAAGACCGGTCAAGGTAGTCCCAATGTTCGGTCAAGTTCTGGCCCTTGATCGCAAACACAGGCACACCAGATTCTGCAATCGCAGCCGCTGCGTGGTCTTGGGTTGAAAAGATGTTGCACGACGCCCAGCGCACATCGGCGCCAAGTTCCACAAGCGTTTCGATCAAAACAGCCGTCTGAATCGTCATGTGCAGCGATCCAACGATGCGCGCACCCGTCAACGGTTTGCTTTCACCATACTCAGTGCGCAGCGCCATCAGCCCCGGCATCTCCGTTTCAGCAATGTCGAGTTCCTTGCGGCCAAAGCCGGCAAGCGCGATGTCTTTGACGATGTAGTCTTCGGCCATGTTCACTATCCTGATAAACTAAGATTTGCGCTGCCATAACATCCCCCGTTGTTCTCGACAATGCGGCCAACGGATGCATAAAGGAAGCGACGTTAAGGAAGTCATAACATGAAACAACCACGTGCATGGCAACGGATGCTTTCGGGACGCAGGCTGGACCTGCTGGACCCAACGCCCGTTGATATTGAAATCGAAGATATCGCTCACGGCTTGGCCTTTGTGGCCCGCTGGAATGGGCAAACTGCTGGTGATCACGCCTATTCTGTGGCCGAACATTCCCTTCTGGTGACAGCGTTATTTTGCCGGATGCAACCAAACGCACCCGTGAAATGGCAACTTGCCGCCCTGCTACACGATGCGCCAGAATATGTGATTGGCGATATGATTAGCCCTGTGAAAGCGGCTGTTGGGCCTGATTATGAGGCGCTTGATGAACGCCTTAGCGCCGCAATTCATATCCGCTTTGGACTACCTGCAAAAATTCCTGTCGCTGTGAAAAAGCAGATCAAGAAGGCGGACAAGATCAGTGCTTGGATGGAGGCCACGCAGATCGCAGGCTTTACAGTGGCAGAGGCAGATAAGTTCTTTGGCAAAGTAGACACCAACCTGATTGACGGGTTTTCTATCACCCTACGCCCAGCGCCAGAGGTGCGAGCAGAGTTCACCGCGAAGCATAGCACCATGATGGACCTCTTATAACACTTGCAGTGCGCCTCATGGTTGATGCCGACCTTCCTGCACTTCGCAACATCCTTAACCACATCACCTCTATGGGTGGGACAACAGCGCATTTAACGCCAATGTCAGGTGTAGAGTTCAAAGCGCATTACTTTGATGATCCACCTTTTGTTCAGACAGTTCTCGATGCTAATCGCCCTGTGGGGTTTCAGGCATTGTTCACGGAAGACGATGATGGGCTGCGATTGGCAGCTTCACTGATCAGAAAAATCCGGTCAGAAGCACGGGATATGTAGTATTTGAGGCAACAAAGACCGAGGCCATTCGCCGTTCTGCCCCTCATATTAACGCGGCTATCAGGGCGAATAACGTGCCGGACCTCGCCTATTACAGCAAGATGGGCTTCGTTGATGTGGGCATAGAAAAAGGCGTGCCGCTGTCAGACGGCACACCTATGGATCGGATCACAAAGCGCGTTACGCTTTAAATGTCAGCTATCGCAACAGACCAACGTCCTTAGCCAAACGCATCCGTTGTTCGTCCGCTTTGCGTTGCTGACGCTGGTACGTGGATTGGTGTAACTGGTACTTCCAGTGATCAGGCGCACGCCATTCATCTACCATTGTTGCAGTCCGGATAGCGCGATTGAAGATACTAAGCATTGTCTTTTCCTTTTCAAGTTTTCCTGCAAATAGACATAAATGACTTGCGCCCAGTCGCCTACTCAGGAAGACTTTCCATATGATAGTTGAGCTTTCATATGAACTGGCGTGATATTCCGTCCCTTGCGGCCCTCAAGGGGTTTGAAGCCGCGGCACGAGCCGGGTCATTCAGTGCGGCCGCACGCGAATTGAATGTGACCCATGCGGCTATCGCGCAGCATGTACGCGCGGTTGAGGCACATTTGGGTCTCTCGTTGCTCAATCGCGAAGGCCGCAAAATGGTCCCCACCGACGAAGGTGCAAAGCTGGCCCATGACCTAAACGAGGGGTTCAGCACAATTGTGGACGGCGTTACCCGCATAACTGAGGACGCGCAGGCTCGCCCGTTGTCAGTGACAGTCACGCCAAACTTTGCGGAGCATTGGTTGATGCCGCGACTGTGTGATTTCTGGACAAAGCATCCAGACATCACGGTGTCTGTCACTGCCAGCAATACTGTCGTTGATCTGCGCCGCGACAGGTATGATATGGCGATCAGGTATGGTGACGGAAAGTTTTCCGGGCTTGAGCATAAATTTATTATCGCCGGTGATTACGTCGTTGTCGCAACACCAAGCCTTTTGAAGGGTCGGACAGCCTGTAGCATCAGCGATTTGCAAGACCTGCCATGGCTTTTTATCCCGACATTTCCCGTCTACAAACGCTGGGCAGGACAAAATGGCCTAGATCTTGCAAAGTGCACGATCCGCGAAGTTGAATCCATGAACATGGTCATTTCAGCGGTGCGGGCAGGAGGCGGTGTGTCTGTCATCATCCGCGCGATGGTCGAAGACGATATTGCCGCTGGCCGGTTGATTGCCGTGCAAGAAGAAGCGCACGAATGCTTAGGTTATTATACCGTCCGCTTACCGGGCCCAGCGCCCGATAAGGTCAAAATATTCCAAAAGTGGCTACTTTCGCGGGCCTAGCGTGGACTGCGTTTTGCCAAAATGCGCTGCAATGTGCGGCGGTGCATGCTTAAGCGACGGGCCGTTTCTGACACGTTGCGGTCACACAACTCATATATCCGCTGGATATGCTCCCAACGGACGCGATCTGCGCTCATCGGGTTTTCGGGTGGCGGGGGCAATTCGTTTGATGTCGCCAGCAATGCGTTCGTTACATCCGTGGCATCAGCAGGTTTTGATAAGTAGTCAATCGCACCAATTTTCACGGCGGCCACAGCAGTTGCAATCGCGCCGTACCCCGTCAAAACCACAACACGGGCATCGGGACGGCGTTCGCGCATCACCTCAACCACATCAAGACCACTCCCATCACCAAGCCGCAAATCCACAACAGCATAAGCGGGTGGGCGGGCCGTCGCGATAGCCTTACCAGCAGCAATCGAGCTTGCTGTCTCAACAGAAAAACCTCGTTTCTCCATGGCTTTGGCAAGGCGTTTCAGGAATGCTTCGTCATCATCCACCAACAAAAGCGTCGGATCGTCACCGATGAGCAGTGTAGTTTTGTCCACAGTCATTTTGTGTCCTTTATTTGAGACACAACTTAGGTCTCTGGTGGGCGACGTCAAATAGGAGACGTCACCTTACATCGCATTTGCATAACAACTTACCGTCTTAGCAACCTCTTCGGCAGAGGCTGTATTGCGAAAAAACTCAACGAACCCTTGCTCAGGCAACGTTAAATATGAAAACGTCGTATGCTGCATCAGATAGAATTCAGGATCGCCGCTCGTATCCTTTTTGTAAAAGGTCCGATACGCAGTTGAGGCTGCTTTCACTTGCTCTGCACTCCCCGTCAGGCCAATCGCCTTGTCATGAAACGCATAAGCATAGTCGCCAACAATTTCGGGGGTGTCACGCTCTGGGTCAATCGAAATAAAGAGGGGCGTCGCAGAGATCCCCTGCGCCGCCAGAATATCGACGGCTTCTGAGTTGCGGGCCATATCAATGGGGCAAAAATCGGGGCAGAACGTGAACCCAAAATAAACCAGTGTTGGTTCTGTGATGATATCCTTGTCGGTCACCAGATTGCCGTCCTTATCCAACAGCTCAAACGGACCTCCGATATCACCGCCAGCGACTGCGCTCGCTCCGCACTCTTCAAACCCGTTGCCACTAAATTGGCCCACTGCAAACGTGACCCCAATGCCAATCCCAACAATGGCTGCTGCCGCAATCGCAAATTTCTTTGACATAGTCTGTCCTTTTTGGTCGCATGGTCCATCTATCACGTACATTATATGTAGGGACGAGACGCAGACAGGTAAACAACGATCACATGACCAACGCTGACTATCACATGGGCAAAGACCGCGAACGCAGCAATTGGGTCCGCCTGCGTACACTATTGCGCGTCAGATGGTTTGCGATAGTGGGGCAATCTGCCGCAATGATCGTAGCAATCCAGTTTTACGAATTGCAGTTGGAAACAGCATTTGCTGTGGCTGTGATTGGCTTGGCCGTCATCGCCAATCTTTATTTCAGTGCAGTGTACCCCAAAACAAAACGCCTATCAGAGCCTGAAGCCTTCTTTATGCTCATCATCGATACTCTTCAGTTGGCGTTACTCCTTTATGCGACTGGTGGCTTGGCGAACCCCTTTGCCGTGCTGATACTTGCGCCCGTGACAATTGCCGCCACGGTCTTGCAGCTCCGCAGTTCGATTACGCTGGCCATTGTCGCTATTGCGTTGATTTCAGTGATTGGCGTCTATGCCTTGCCGATTTCGACCTCCGATGGCGCCATCCTGACACTTCCCCCACTGTTCCAGTTTGGATTTTGGGCAGCCCTTGTGATTGGGATTGCGTTCCTCGCACTTTATGCACGCCAAGTGACGGTGGAAATGCACACCATGTCTAAGGCGCTTTTGGCGACCCAGCTTGCCCTGATGCGTGAACAAAAGCTCACCGACCTTGGCGGGGTTATCGCAGCGGCGGCGCATGAACTTGGAACACCTCTTTCAACCATAAAGCTGGTCAGTAGTGAATTGATGACAGAGATGGAACAAGGCTCTGAGCATCACACGGATGTTGCCCTTATCGGTGAGCAGACTGACAGGTGTCGCGATATCCTGCGGTCCATGGGCCGTGCTGGCAAAGACGACCTCCATATGCGTCACGCCCCACTTGAAACTGTTGTCCGCGAGGCCGCAGCACCGCATATGGATCGTGGAAAATCTGTAACGTTCCATATTGCACCAAGCGATAAGATTTCTACCGCCCAACCTTCAATTCCGCGGCGGCCAGAGATCGTGCATGGTTTGCGTAATCTCATCCAAAATGCAGTCGATTTTGCGGCCACAAATGTTCATGTCGATGTTTATTGGGATCAAGAGACGATCAGCGTCCGGATCAGTGATGACGGTGCGGGCTTTCCCCCCTCTGTGCTGGGGCGCATTGGCGATCCGTATGTGCGCCACAAACGACAAGTGAACGACAGACCGGGCTATGAGGGGATGGGTCTTGGCATGTTCATCGCAAAAACACTTCTCGAACGGTCTGGCGCAAAGCTAACGTTTGCGAACAGTAGGAAGAAAAGTAAGTTCAAATCGACGGTTCAAGCGTTAGGTGGTGCGGTGGTGTCAGTTCGTTGGTTAAGGTCGGAAGATTTCATCACAGCCCCCCAATTAGACAGACCACTGGGTGAAAACCAACAGTTCTCTCTATAATTGTATCAAATTTGCTGAATTTCGCCAACGTTTACCATGCATTAACTTTACCCAGCGACCATCGACCTAGGCATTCATTTAGGTTGGGCAAATGGAATCACTAGGGCTTTGGGAGATAACTTGGATTATCTCCATTTCAGTTAGCAGTGCGATGATTGTAGCGACGGGTTTCTGGCTCGTCAGTCATTGGGGGATGACGCATCGATTTGCAGGCGCAGATAGTATAGCGCCGACATTCCTTTTCGATGGCGAAGACTTGCGCGATGCGACACCAGACGCGCAACTGTTGATCAAGGACGTTCCCAAACACATGTCTGATAGGGAATCCGTGCTGCATGTTCTCGGAGGACGTTTTCCCAAGCTTGACGGCATCTTGGGGCGACTGGACCGTGATGAGGTTCGCACACTTGTCGCCACCGATAATTCCTCGATTTCACTTGAATTGACAGAAATTGATGGTCTTGCGCAGCTCAAGGTTTTCGGAACCTGCCCGCAGGATGGGCTCACCATAAGTGCAATTGCGGCTCAGGATGCATCTCTTAGTGAATTGGTAATGCTGCGCAATTTGACTGACAAATCACCGCAACTGATCTGGCAGCAGGATTCAAATGGAAAATTGAACTGGGCCAATGCCTCCTATCTTGATCTGTCAGACACGCTCTCTGATGATAAGGAAAAGGCAGTAAAATCATGGCCAAGTGAAATGATTTTCCCAGATTTACACCAAAAATTTGAGGGGGGCACAAACAGCAACTGTCGTGTCTCAATCGACATTCCAACCCAAAAAGGTGAGGCTTGGTTTGACGTTACCACAGTCAAAAACGGTGCGAATTCCCTTCATTTTGCAGATTGCGCCAATACAAGCGTTAAGGCTGAATATGCAAAACGTAAGTCAGTCCAAACCTTTGGGCGCATCTTTGCACACCTGTCGACCGGCCTTGCAATTTTTGATAGCAATCACCGCCTGACAATGTTCAATCCCTCACTCATGGAAATGACTAGCCTCACACCTGAATTCTTAAGTAGTCGGCCAACAATGCACATGTTCCTTGATCGTTTGCGCGAGGCGCGATTGTTGCCGGAACCAAAAGACTACGTCAAATGGCGCGAAAGGTTTTCGATCAACGGCTCTGATCAAAAAATCACCCCTTATTGCGAGAATTGGGAGATCGCAGACGGCCAAACGTTCAAGGTCACAGGCCAACCAAACAGGGACAACACATTTGCGTTCTTCTTCGAGGACATCAGCGCAGAAGTATCACTGACACGCCGCTTCAGATCAGATATCGAAACTGGCCAAGGTGTTCTTGACGCCTTACCAGATGCCATCGCCGTGTTTTCCGCAAATGGCACGTTGGTCATGTCAAACCGATCTTATGGGCGGCTTTGGGATGTCGACCACGAAACCGTAGTGCGCAACCATGATCTTCGTGCAGAAATGACAATCTGGCAAAGTCAGTGTGCAGCAGCGCCCATCTGGCAGGAACTTCTTGAGTTTATTGGTCGCAGCAGCGATCGCCTCACCTGGAGCGACCGGGCTGTCTTGGACGATGGACGCCAGTTTACCTGCAAAGCACAGCCTATTTCAGGTGGTATGACCATGATCTCATTTGTAGCGTCACCACGTATTCACCCGCGCATTCAGCAAGGTCTGACGAGTCCAGATGTATCAGTATATGGCATAAAGGGCTGAATTCGCTTGCAGGCACCGCATGAGATCATAATCATGCAATATGCATATAAAAACGCTCATCCTTCCGCTTGAACAAGACACGATGCGCTTTGCAGAGCATATGGCGGACATCCTCAAACGAGGCGACACGGTATTGCTGTCTGGTGAGATCGGGGCTGGGAAATCCGCATTCTCTCGCGCCCTCATCCGCGCAAAAGCTGGTGCTGCGATTGAAGTCCCATCCCCAACATTCACGCTTGTCCAGACCTACGACTTTGATACTGTTGAAATTTGGCACTGCGATCTATACCGTTTAACCCACCCAGACGAGGTTTTTGAACTTGGCCTCGATGAAGCATTTGAGGACGCAATTTGTCTCATTGAGTGGCCAGATCGACTTGGTGACACAGCACCACAAAACGCCCTGACCCTACATTTCGAGGCACGCGCCGATGGCCACGCCGTGTCCTTTTCACCAAGTGCGGAATGGGTAACACGTTTAGGTGCATATGATGTCTAATCGCACAAAACAGATAACGGAGTTTCTTGCTAAAACGCCGTGGGCCACTTGGACGCAAGTAAACCTCGCCGGTGACGCCTCTTCCCGGCGCTATTTACGGCTTTCGGATGGTGAAAACAGCGCCATTCTCATGGATGCGAACCCAAAGACTGGTGAAACAACGCAGACTTTCACCGACATCGGTCAATGGATTCGGTCGCAGTCCCTTTGCGCCCCAAAGGTGCTGCTACACGATACAAAACAGGGATTTCTTCTGCTTGAAGACCTTGGCCGTGAAGATTTTGCGATGCACCTTGCCGCTCACCCGACACATGCAACCACGCTTTACACTGCAGCGACGGATATTTTGATCCAATTAGACGCCGCACAGCCACCTGAAAACCTGACCATCATGACACCCGAAGTCGGCGGTGAGATGGTGGGGATGACCGCGCAATGGTACGGCAATCCCAAGCAAAGCCAAATCGTGGATGAAATGACTGAACATCTGACGCGACTTTGCCCTATTGCCGATACGATGGCATTGCGCGACTACCACGCTGAAAACTTGATTTGGCGTCCGGGTCTTGAGGGGACAAATCGGATTGGGCTTCTTGATTATCAAGACGCATTTATTGCCCCACGCGGGTACGATCTTGTCTCGCTACTCCGTGATGTCCGGCGACGTGTCGACCCAAACCTTGGGCAAGCGATGAGCGCATATTTTATTGCCAAAACTGGTGCTGACCCTTCTGCCCTTGCTTGCCTTGCCATCCAACGAAATCTACGGATTCTTGGCGTCTTTTCGCGTCTTGCGCGGCGCGATCAAAAGCTCAGATATATTGCAATGATTCCCCACATTTGGGCTATGATCATGCAGGACTTACAGCACCCTGCCCTTCAGAAATTGCAAACATGCGTAGCCGCAACACTTCCAGCACCCGAAAACTCAGCCATTAAGGATCTCTTATGACGCCGATCATGCTTTTCGCGGCTGGCCTTGGGACGCGAATGGGCGCGTTAACAGCGGACAAGCCAAAACCCATGGTTCACGTTGCGGGCAAACCGCTAATTGATCATGCTTTAGCCTTGATCGAAGGCCAACCCCTTTTGCCACCAGTCATTAACTTGCACTACAAGGCAGATGTTTTGCGCGATCATTTGGCGAACCGCAGAGTCACTTTTTCTGATGAAACCGACAAACTTCGCGATACAGGTGGCGGATTGCGCCATGCTCTACCATTGCTGGGAACAGAGCCGATTGTCACTCTCAACACCGACGCTATTTGGCAAGGTGCCAATCCTATTGCGCAACTTCTTGCCGCATGGCGCGATGATATGGAGGGGCTGTTAATGTTACTTCCACCCCAACAAGTCCTTGGCCATAAGGGTGCTGGCGACTTTATTATGCATGCTGACGGGCGGCTACATCGACAGCCGGGACATGTTTACAGTGGCCTACAAATGATCCGTACCGATGGCTTGGCCGCTATTAAAGAAGATGTCTTCTCTCTCAATCGCCTTTGGGATGATGCGATTGGCCGCAGAACCCTGCACGGCATTATTTACACTGGACGTTGGTGCGATGTCGGCCAACCCGAAAGCATCCCGCTTGCTGAAAGTTTGATTAACGAGGCCAATCATGTTTAACGCCACACCCAAACCTCGTGTCTTTGGCCTGCCTCCGGGCGCAGATTTCGCGGATCATCTTGTCACCGGTTTGATCGCTTTCGCTGGTGATATGTCACCAAAAGATTTTGCGAAAATCCAGATATTTGTGAACACAAGCCGGATGCAACGCAGAATCAGGGATGTGTTTGATGCTGGTCCTCCACGTCTGCTTCCCCGCATCAGATTGATCACAGATTTGGCGATGGACCCGATTTCAGCGCAGGTTGCACCACCCGTGTCGCCATTGCGCAGACGGCTTGAATTGGCCAAGTTAGTGTCCGGTTTACTTGATAAAGAACCAGAACTTGCGCCGCGCGCTGCCCTTTATGACCTGTCAGACAGCCTCGCGAAGCTGATGGATGAAATGCAAGGCGAAGGCGTAACGCCGGATGACATTTCAGCGCTCGATATTACGGATCAGTCCGGGCATTGGGATCGATCGCTGAAATTTCTCAACATTATCACGCGATTTTTTACAGGCGAAGATACAGAACCTGACAAAGAGGCCCGCCAACGCCAAGTCATTGAAGCCTTGATTGCAACTTGGGAAATCACACCACCCGCGCATCCGATTATTGTGGCAGGGTCGACCGGATCACGCGGTGCAACTGGGCTGTTTATGCGGGCCGTCGCTGCTTTGCCACAAGGCGCTATTGTGCTGCCGGGTTTTGATTTTGATATGCCACTGCATGTTTGGGACGCGCTAGACGGCGACAAGGGTGTTGCCGAAGACCACCCCCAATTTCGGTTCCGTAAACTGATGTCTGCGATGGCGTTACAGCCTGATGATATCAAACTATGGGGCGACCACCCTGCCCCAAACCCAGCGCGCAACAAATTGGTTTCCTTGTCACTTCGCCCTGCTCCTGTCACCGACCAATGGCTGTCCGAAGGTCCAAAGTTGGGTGACCTTGGACCTGCAATACAGGGTCTAACACTGGTCGAAGCGCCCTCTCCCCGGGCTGAGGCCGAAGCAATTGCCCTGAGGATGCGCCAAGCTGCAGAGGATGGCGTGACTGCTGCCCTCATTACACCAGATCGGAATTTAACGCGGCAAGTCGCTGCCGCCCTCGACTTGTGGGACATCGTACCCGACGATAGCGCGGGCATGCCATTGGCGCTTTCGCCACCGGGTCGGTTCTTGCGGCATGTGACAGATCTGATAAGCTCCACTCTTACTGGTGAAGCATTGTTAACCATCTTCAAGCACCCGCTTTGCAATTCTGATGGTCCTTACCGTGCTGACCATCTTCTCAATACCCGCGAACTAGAACTCCAACTTCGCAGGTATGGCCCACCATTTCCCACGGGTGCGGATATTTTGCAGTGGGTGCAAAAACCCAAACATACGGGTCGCCTTTCATGGGCAATATGGGTTTCTGACCTTATCGACAGTATCCAGCAAACCAAAAAACAGGGCCTAAAAGAGCATATTGAAGCCATTTTGCATCTCGCCGAGGCACTGTCAAAAGGTCAAAGCGATGAAGGAACAGGCGGTCTTTGGGACAAAGCAGCAGGCCGCGAGGCCCGGCGCGTTTGTGACATGATTTTACGCGACGCTGATGCCAGTGGCGAGATGAGCCCGTCAGAATTCACTGGCCTGTTTGGTGCCTTACTGTCAGCTGGCACAGTGCGTGATCGCGACGAAGGGCATCCGAATATCCTCATGTGGGGAACGCTTGAAGCACGTGTGCAAAGCGCCGACCTTGTGATCCTTGGCGGCATGAACGAAGGGGTTTGGCCAGAGTCACCAACCCCCGATCCATGGCTAAATCGTAAGATGCGTTCGCAAGCAGGACTGTTATTGCCAGAGCGGCGCATCGGATTGTCGGCGCATGACTATCAGCAAGCGGTTGCTGGCGCACAGGTCTGGATCACGCGCGCAAAACGTACCGCGGACGCGGAAACTGTGCCATCGCGCTGGGTAAATCGTCTGACCAATTTGCTAAGTGGCTTGCCCGATCAAAACGGCCCGGCTGCATTGGCGAAAATCCAAGCAGAAGGCGATCGCTGGCTTGCAATGGCGGCACAACTCTCGATCCCTGATGCTCCCGCTAAACCTGCGCATCGCCCATCGCCTCGCCCTCCTGTAACGGCTCGCCCGACAGAGCTGTCAGTGACCCGGATTAAGACCCTAATACGGGACCCATATGCGATTTACGCCGACAAAGT
>JAPKCP010000342.1 GCA_028822885.1 Yoonia sp.
CCATTGCCAGTTAACGCGACATTGTAATCGTCACGCGACCCACCTGTGGTACCACCTGTGGCGGTTCCTGTGACGACATCGGCACTTGTGAAATCATCACGGAATGACCCGTCTAGATTAATCGACCACGCAGCCTCTTCGTCGCGTATGCCGCCACGATCACGGGCAAGAATTCCGGTGGCCGTCGCCTCAAGCTCGCCCGAAGTGCTGTCGCCGCTAATATCAAGTCGCCCTGCCAGTGGGATCAAGAGGTCATCAGACTGACGGTCGATCACTGTGACGTCTGTAATTCTGCCGGTGATCGGATTGCGGTTCGCAAAGGAACTACGACTGTTGATATCAACATCTAGGGTCAAATCGCCGATTACATCGTAGCCGCTGTCGTTGTTAATAATGGCGCTGCTGCGGACATGGCCGTCATAGGTGGCACGGCCAAATGGGATGACCGATGATCGTGTTTCGTCTAACAGGCCAGCGCGCTTATCATCGGCAACAGCCGCATTGAAGTCAGACGCAGTGAACGCTGGTCTTGCTGGGAACTGTCCAGTTTGCGCGATTGTGGGGCTTGGGTCTGATACAACTGGTTTGCGTGTGATGTTGTCGGCACCGCAAGCGGCTGTGGTGGCCATTGCAAGGATTAGCAGGGCAGGGCGGAATGACATGGGGGTGGCTCCTTTTCGCAATACTGTTGACCCGATTGGCCCCAAAGGATCGATGCTAGACAATATCAGTGCGTTGCTATCCGTTATTCCTGCGATTTCGGGTTTCGAAAACAGCAACATTTTGTCAAGGGTTGCAGGCCTGTTGACACCTTTCGCGACTCTGCATATATGCCCGTTTATCCGGGTTGGGGGCGTTGCGCCTTTTGACCTGATATCTAGATAAAAGTGGTCAAGAACCGGTCTAATGCTGACTTGTTCCTCTGTAACCCGCCGCACCAAACCTCCGGTAAGGGTTTGACTGCGGATTTTTTGTGCTTTTCCGAAGGGATTTGCGTTTACCGACTTAATCCGCGTCAGCAATGGCGCATAATTTGAATACCCGCGCCGTAAGGCGCACAAACGTGAATAGATGGGAACATCAAACGATGCCAACGATTCAGCAGCTGATCCGCAAACCGCGCCGGCCAAAAGTCACGAAATCCAAGTCAATGCACTTGGAAGCTTGCCCACAGAAACGCGGCGTTTGTACGCGCGTTTATACAACAACACCTAAGAAGCCGAACTCCGCTATGCGGAAAGTTGCTAAGGTTCGCCTGACCAACGGTTTCGAAGTGATCTCCTACATCCCAGGTGAAAGCCACAACCTTCAGGAACACTCTGTGGTTCTGATCCGTGGCGGCCGCGTAAAGGATCTTCCAGGCGTTCGCTACCACATCCTGCGCGGTGTGCTCGATACCCAAGGTGTTAAAGATCGTAAACAGCGCCGCTCCAAGTACGGTGCGAAGCGTCCTAAGTAATCGCGGAACGGCGGACCTTTTCAGGTTCGCCCTACCCACCATCTGTAGGGCGGGATTAATCCCGCCGTTGCCCGAAACGAGAGAGAGCCCGACACATGTCACGTCGTCACGCCGCTGAAAAACGCGAAGTCCTACCAGACGCCAAATATGGCGATAAGATTCTAACAAAATTCATGAACAACCTGATGGTTGATGGCAAAAAAGCTGTCGCTGAACGGATTGTTTACAACGCATTCGACCGCGTTGAAGAAAAGTTGAAGAAGTCCCCCGTGGAAGTGTTCCACGAGTGCCTCGACAACATCAAGCCAAACCTCGAAGTGCGTTCGCGCCGGGTTGGTGGTGCAACATATCAGGTGCCTGTTGAAGTGCGTCCTGAGCGCCGCGAAGCCCTTGCTATCCGTTGGTTGATCGCTGCTGCCCAAAAGCGCAACGAAAACACCATGGAAGAGCGTCTTGCTGGTGAGCTGATGGATGCGGTTAATGGCCGTGGCACTGCTGTCAAAAAGCGCGAAGACACTCACAAAATGGCCGATGCAAACAAAGCATTCAGCCACTACCGCTGGTAAGAGGAAGCACCTGATATGGCACGCGACTACCCCCTCGAACTTTACCGGAACTTTGGTATTATTGCGCACATCGATGCGGGTAAAACCACATGTTCCGAGCGGATCCTGTATTATACGGGTAAAGAACATAACATTGGCGAAGTGCATGATGGCGCTGCGACAATGGACTGGATGGAGCAGGAGCAGGAACGGGGTATTACGATTACTTCCGCTGCGACGACGACATTCTGGGAACGGACTGAAAACGGTGTAGACCCGGATTCAGCCAAGCACCGCATGAACATCATCGACACACCGGGCCACGTTGACTTCACAATCGAAGTTGAGCGGTCATTGGCTGTGCTTGATGGGGCTGTATGTGTACTTGACGCCAACGCTGGTGTTGAGCCGCAAACAGAAACCGTTTGGCGTCAGGCTGATCGCTACAAAGTTCCGCGTATGGTTTTTGTCAACAAGATGGACAAAATTGGCGCTGACTTCTTCAAGTGCGTTGCCATGGTTGAAGACCGGACTGGCGCGCGCGCTATTCCCGTGTCTTTCCCAATTGGTGCAGAAACAGAGCTTGAAGGCTTGGTGGATCTCGTAACCATGGAAGAATGGTTGTGGGAAGGTGAAGACCTTGGCGCATCTTGGGTCAAAGCACCGATCCGTGACAGCCTGAAGGCACAAGCTGCTGAATGGCGTGAAAAGCTGGTCGAAGCTGCTGTAGAGCAGGACGATGTTGCAATGGAAGCGTACCTTGACGGTACGGAGCCTGATGCACCTGCTTTGCGCGCGTTGATCCGTAAAGCCTGCATTTCGCTGTCTTTCGTTCCTGTGCTTGGCGGCTCTGCCTTCAAAAACAAAGGCGTTCAGCCACTTCTTAACGCTGTTGTTGATTACCTGCCGAGCCCGCTCGATGTGGTTGACTATATGGGCTTTAAGCCTGGTGATGAGACTGAAACGCGTGACATTGCCCGCCGTGCGGACGATGACATGGCATTCTCTGGCCTTGCGTTCAAAATCATGAACGACCCATTCGTGGGCACCCTGACGTTTACTCGGATTTATTCGGGTCAGCTCAAGAAGGGTGACAACATGATCAACTCAACGAAGGGCAACAAAGAACGTGTTGGCCGTATGATGATGATGCACTCCAACGACC
>JAPKCP010000343.1 GCA_028822885.1 Yoonia sp.
TGTTCATGTAGTCGAACCAGCCGCCAGCAGTCCAAAGGAACTTAGTGCCGATTGCGTAGCAAGCGCGATCAGATGCAACGATCTTTTCGCAGTTGGCAAGTTCTTCTTCCCACGTCGTAGGCTCAGTCAGGCCCAGCTCAGCAAAGATGTCTTCACGGTAGTAAACGCCCCACTGGTAGTACGTGTAAGGTACGCCCCACTGTTTGCCGTCGAGTGTCATCGCGCCTTTCACAGCGTCCAGACCTTCAAGAGAGCCGTCTGTGTACATGTCAGACACGTCTTCAAACAGACCTGCGGCAACATATGGGCCCATGCGGTTCGCTGCATACCAGTTCACAACGTCAGGCGCGTTGGCCGTCAGTGCGTTGCGGATCTGTGTTTTCCAAGCTTCGCGATCAACGATCGTCAGCTCAATGTTCATGTCCGGGTGCAGGGCGCCAAAGTCAGCGACAAGACCTTCCATCACAGCGCGTGGCGCTGGGTTGGACATGTCAGATGTGATGACTAGATCGCCTGACAGCTGGTGGCCGTCGGCAAAAGCGGATGTTGCTATGATGCTTGCTGCTGCAAGAGCCGCAAAAGATGTTTTCGTGATGGAACGCATGGTGTCCTCCCTAGGTGCTTCCGTCTTTAATTCCCCACCGTGGTTCCAATATTTGGAACTAGGTTTTGAATATTGAAACTAAAACGCGACTCGCGTAGTGTTGTCAACAGGTCGAACGGTAGCCGTGATTGGGTCGCACAGCAATTATCCATCGTTGGATGATGCTGCTCAGCGATCCTACCTGGCGCGAGACTGGCGACTTGCGCAAACTGCGTTAGGGTCAACGGGCAAATATCCGGCGGAAACGCTTGGCAACATTCGGGAGGGGAGACCCATGGCAGGTGTCACACTAGAGAAGGTCATCAAGCGGTATGGTGACGTTCAAGTCATCCACGGCATTGATCTTGAAATTAAAGACGGTGAGTTTTGTGTTTTTGTTGGCCCGTCGGGCTGTGGCAAGTCCACATTGCTGCGCATGGTTGCTGGTCTCGAAGAAACAACAGAAGGCAAAATGCACATCGGCGATCGTGATGTCACCCGGCTTGACCCGTCTCTGCGCGGTGTCGCGATGGTGTTCCAAACGTATGCTTTATACCCGCATATGACCGTCAAAGATAATATGGGCTTTGGCCTGAAGATGAACGGTTTTCCAAAACCCGAGATTGAAGCAAAGGTCGCAGAAGCCACGCGTATTCTGAAGCTTGAGGATTATCTTGATCGCAAGCCTGCTGCTTTGTCAGGTGGTCAGCGTCAACGTGTGTCCATTGGTCGTGCTATTGTGCGTGGCCCAGAAGTGTTCCTGTTCGATGAGCCATTGTCGAACCTCGACGCCGAACTGCGCGTTGAGATGCGTGTAGAGATCGCCCGTCTCCACAAGGAAATCGGCGCGACGATGATTTACGTGACCCATGATCAGGTCGAGGCGATGACCCTTGCTGATAAGATCGTGGTCCTGCGCAAAGGGATCATCGAACAAGTTGGTGCCCCGATGGAGCTGTACCGTGATCCTGACAACAAGTTCGTTGCAGGCTTTATCGGGTCTCCAGCAATGAACTTTCTCAACGGGACAGTCGTCGATGGTGGTGTTGAGGTGCCTGCGCTGGGCATGACGATCCCAGCTGAATTGTCGACTGCATACAAAGGCCACACCGTGACGGTTGGTCTGCGGCCTGAGCATCTGGAAGCTGATGAAAGCGGCGACGCGTTGAAGGTTGATATGGTCGAAAGCCTTGGTGGCGTGTCCTTTGCGTACCTTGAAGGCAGCACTGGTGAAAAGATCGTGATTGAACAACGCGGTGATGATCGGATTGAGGAGGGCGCAACCGTTGGGCTGTCGGTCGATCCGTCGCGCCTGTACCTGTTTGATGCCAAGACTGAGCAGCGTATCCGCGGGTAAGGTCGTTTGAGTTAAGTAGGCCGCGCATCTGGGTGGGTGCGCGGTTTTTTGTTGTCAGCTCTTGATTTCTAAATCGTTATAGTTTTTCTATAGTGTAACTGACGGGCTGCTGGCCCGGGGATCAAACCTGCTGGAGGCACAATGAAAACGATCAAAGGACCGGGGCTGTTTTTGGCCCAATTCGCTGGGGATGATGCCCCGTTTAATACGTGGGATGGTATCACGAAATGGGCCGCTGATTGTGGCTATAAAGGTGTGCAGGTGCCAAGCTGGGATGCACGGTTCTTTGATCTCAAAAAAGCCTCTGACTCGCAGACCTATTGTGAAGAATGGGCAGGGCAGGCTGCTGCGAATGGTGTGGTGGTCACAGAACTGTCGACGCATTTGCAAGGTCAGTTGGTTGCTGTGAATCCGGCCTATGACACCGCGTTTGATGCGTTTGCCGCGCCAGAAGTTCAGGGAAATCCTGCCGCGCGTCAGGCATGGGCTGTCGATCAGGTGAAGATGGCGCTCAAGGCATCAAAGCATCTTGGGTTGACAGAAATGGCGACATTTTCTGGGGCTTTGGCGTGGCCTTATGTGTATCCGTGGCCGCAGCGACCTGCTGGCTTGGTCGAGGCTGCGTTTGACGAATTGGCCAATCGTTGGCGTCCAATTTTGGATTTGGCAGACGACTGTGGTGTGGATGTTTGTTATGAAATCCATCCGGGCGAAGACCTACATGATGGTGTGACGTTCGAGATGTTCTTAGAGCGTCTGGACGGACATGCCCGCTGTAATATGTTGTATGATCCGTCTCACTATGTCCTTCAGTGTCTTGATTATATTGATAACATCGACATCTACAAAGACCGTATCAAGATGTTCCACGTCAAGGATGCTGAGTTTAATCCGACGGGCCGTCAGGGCGTTTATGGTGGGTATCAGCCTTGGGTGGATCGTGCTGGCCGTTTTCGGTCACTGGGTGATGGTCAGGTCGATTTTGGTGCAATCTTTGCGAAGATGGCGGCAAATGATTTTGCTGGTTGGGCTGTGGTCGAATGGGAATGTGCGATCAAACATCCAGAGGACGGTGCGCGCGAAGGCGCACAGTTTGTCAAAGATCACATCATTCGTGTGACCGAGCATGCGTTTGATGATTTCGCGGGTGGTGCTGTCGATGATGCCACCAATCGGAAAATGTTGGGGCTGTAACAGGGCTGAAAAGTCTTC
>JAPKCP010000344.1 GCA_028822885.1 Yoonia sp.
TGAACATTGCAAATCATCTAAAAACAACGTCAATCAAGAGACTAAAAAGAGACTATTAATGAACAAAGGGTTAGGCGATATCGCCTAACCCTTTGTTTTAATGGTGAGCCGTGATGGATCCGAACCATCGACCTACTGATTAAAAGTCAGTTGCTCTACCAACTGAGCTAACGGCCCACTAATCGAGCTTCTAGAAAGACCCGCCCACAGGGTCAACCCCAAATTCGCCTACATCTGGATAACACTGCATTCCTTCTCTATATGCCCTTAACATGAGCCAAAAAAACACCTCCGGAATCCCGTTTATGAAGATGCATGGGCTGGGAAATGACTTTGTTGTCATGGACGAACGGGGAATCACCCCCCGCGTTGATGCGACTATAGCCATTTCGATCGCAGATCGGCATCGCGGCGTTGGATATGATCAACTTGCGGTACTCACTGATTCGACGAATGCAGACGTGCATCTGACATTCTGGAATGCAGATGGGTCGCATTCCGCGGCTTGTGGAAATGCAACCCGCTGCATTGCCCGGCATATGATGGATCAGACCGGGCGTGATAGCTTGTCGATTACGACAGATCGCGGCACGCTTTATGCAGTCGATCAAAATGGCGTGGCCTCTATCAATATGGGGCATCCGCAGCTTAACTGGGATGAGATACCTTTGGCGTCGAAAATGGACACGCTTGAACTACCGATCGAAGGCGCCCCAACAGCCACAGGCATGGGCAACCCCCATTGCACCTTCTTTGTCGGCAACGCTGAAACGATTGATCTCGCAGCACGTGGCGCAGAAATCGAACATCACCCACTTTACCCCCAGCGCACAAATGTACAATTTGCGAGCCTCATCGGCCCCGACCATGTTCGCATGCGTGTTTGGGAACGCGGTGTGGGCGTCACACTTGCCTCTGGCTCCTCATCCTGTGCGACAGCCGTCGCCGCTGCCCGCCGTGGCTTAACTGGTCGTAAAGTACAGATCGATCTTGATGGTGGTACTTTGCAGATCGACTGGCGCGATGATGGCGTTTGGATGACGGGGCCAACCGCCCATGTATTTGATGGTGTTTGGTATGGGTAACGCTCCGATTTTCTCAAACCACGGCTGTCGGCTAAACGCCTACGAGACCGAAGCAATGAAAGAGCTCGCGACCCAAGCGGGCGTGTCAGATGCAATCATTGTGAACACCTGCGCAGTGACGGCAGAAGCCGTGCGCAAGGCCAAGCAGGACATCCGCAAGCAACGCCGCGCCCACCCTGACGCGCAGATCATCGTGACTGGCTGTGCAGCACAAACCGAACCTAAAACCTTCTCGGACATGCCAGAGGTCAATGTCGTCCTCGGCAATACCGAAAAGATGAACCCAGCAACGTGGGTGCAGATGGCCCCCGACCTGATCGGCCAAACTGAACCCGTGCAAGTCGACGACATCATGAGCGTCACAGAAACCGCAGGCCACCTGATTGACGGCTTTGGCACACGTTCACGCGCCTATGTCCAAGTGCAAAACGGCTGCGACCATCGTTGTACCTTCTGCATCATCCCCTTCGGGCGCGGCAATTCCCGCTCCGTTCCTGCAGGCGTGGTCGTCGATCAAATCAAACGCCTTGTGCAAAAGGGCTACAACGAAGTCGTCCTGACCGGCGTTGACCTCACTTCATGGGGCGCAGATTTACCGTCAACGCCAAAGCTTGGCGACCTCGTCATGCGGATCCTCAAGCTTATCCCAGACCTGCCCCGCCTGCGTATCAGCTCCATCGACAGCATCGAGGTCGACGACAACCTGTTGTGCGCCATCGCCACTGAGCCGCGCCTGATGCCCCACCTCCACCTAAGCTTGCAGCACGGCGACGATATGATTCTGAAACGGATGAAACGGCGGCACCTGCGCGACGACGCGATTGCGTTCACTGAGCAGGCCAGCACATTGCGCCCGGATATGACCTACGGGGCCGACATTATCGCCGGCTTCCCGACTGAAACTGACGCGATGTTTGCCAACTCGCTCGCACTTATAAAAGACTGCAACCTCACATGGCTGCATGTTTTCCCCTACTCTGCCCGTACAGGCACCCCAGCGGCCCGTATGCCCGCCGTCAACGGTAAGATCATCAAGACCCGCGCCGCCCAGCTTCGCGCAGCAGGCGACAGCCAAGTCCAACGCCACTTGCAATCCCAAATCGGCAAAACCCACGACGTCCTGATGGAAAGCCCACGCATGGGCCGAACACAGCAATTTGCTGAGGTCACATTCGACACGGACCAACCCGACTCCCAAATCGTGACCACAGAAATCACCGGCGCCACAGCCACACAACTCACAGCCTAGACGCGCGCATCGCTTCTTTGGTTTCTTCTAAATCCCCGCCGGAGGCTCCGACGCATGCCGCAAACGCCAATCCTTTGGACTTTCCGCCGCTGCCCCTACGCCATGCGCGCACGCCTGACGATCCTCTACACAGGTGTCACAACCGACCTGCGCGACATCCTCCTCAAAGACAAACCAGCAGAATTCACAGACACCAGTCCCAAGGCAACGGTTCCCGTCCTCAACACCGGCACACAAGTCATTGCTGAAAGTCGTGACATCATGCTTTGGGCACTGCACCAACATGATCCAAAAGGCTGGCTGGATCAGCCAGATGACGCCGCCACTTTGATTGACTTGAACGACGGTCCCTTCAAACAAGCCCTCGACCACACCAAATACGCTGTCCGCTTCCCAGATCGTAACGCAAGCAGCGATCGGGCCAAAGCTGCCGATTTCCTCCACAATCTCAACAATCGTCTCGCCATGAACACAAACCTTTTCGGCAACACACCAAAGATGGCTGACACCGCCATTCTCCCCTTTGTGCGCCAATTCGCTAATACCGACCGCGCTTGGTTCACCACCCAAGATTGGCCCCACCTCATCCGCTGGTTGACGGCGTTCGAGGGGTCTGACAGCTTTAAAGAAATTATGATCAAACGCCCCATCTGGGAACCGGGGGCTGCACCTGTTCTTTTCCCATAGGGCTAAGCATTCCATCCCGGACGATCGCATAGACCCTCGCCGCTGTGCCTTTTTCATGGCAAGATCGGTCTTAGGTGACATCCGGGAGGACGCTAAATGCTGATCCACCTTCATAGCCAAGCGAC
>JAPKCP010000345.1 GCA_028822885.1 Yoonia sp.
GACGCCGACCCCTTCATTTCACCAAAACAACATGATCAGCCTGCTGGGTTTAAACTGAGCATCCATCACTTTGGAAACGCCGTCGTCGCGCTACAACCGGCCCGTGGGTACAACATCGACCCAACTGAAACGTACCATTCACCTGACCTTGTTCCGCCGCACAACTACCTCGCGTTTTACTTCTACCTGCGACATCACTGGGCCGCAGATGCGCTGGTTCACATGGGTAAACACGGCAATCTTGAATGGTTACCCGGCAAAGCAGTCGCCTTATCTGAAACCTGCTGGCCAGAGGCCGTCTTTGGCCCAACACCCCACATCTACCCGTTTATCGTCAACGATCCGGGCGAAGGGACACAGGCAAAACGCAGAACGTCAGCGGTCATCATCGACCACCTGACCCCCCCTTTGACACGGGCAGAAAGCTACGGGCCGCTCCGCGATCTCGAAGCCCTTGTTGACGAATACTACGAGGCCGCAGGCATTGACCCACGGCGCATCGCACACCTGCGCCGCGAAATCCTATCACTGTCCGAGGTCACTGGGCTTGGCAAAGATGCGGGCTTTAGCGGGGACCAAGACGGCGATCTCGCCAAACTTGACGCGTACCTGTGCGAACTTAAGGAAGCGCAAATCCGCGACGGTCTCCACATCTTTGGCCAATCACCCGTTGGCGACCTCGCACGTGACCTGACAATCGCCCTTGCGCGCGTCCCGCGTGGCGATGGGAAAGACGGCAATGCATCACTGCTTCGGGCCATCGCCAAAGACCTGCATATCTCAATCGACCCACTCGACTGCGACCTCGCTGCGCCAGCAGGTGAAAAGCCCCCACACCTCGACGGCTTGACGACAGACACATGGCGGACAAATGGCGATACGGTCGAACGCCTCGAAATTCAATCACAGCATCTCCTGCGGGACGGCGGGTGGGGCGATGTGGGCTTTAGCACACAAGCGTCACAGGCCGTTCTTGACGAAATCGCAGCAAACATCACGCCCAAAGTCACCCAATGTGGACCCGCCGAAGGTGCGGCCCTTCTCACCGCCCTTAAAGGGCACTTCGTCAGCCCGGGCCCATCCGGCGCACCCACCCGTGGGCGTCTTGATACCCTCCCCACTGGTCGCAATTTCTACAGCGTCGATAGCCGGGCCGTGCCCACACCGACAGCTTGGGCCCTCGGGTGGAAATCAGCAAACCTGC
This sequence comes from Yoonia sp., assembly GCA_028822885.1. GTDB lineage: Bacteria > Pseudomonadota > Alphaproteobacteria > Rhodobacterales > Rhodobacteraceae > Yoonia. Next base: position 1,205 of record JAPKCP010000345.1, read on the forward strand.
TCATTGAAAAACACCTACAAGACCACGGTGACTGGCCCCGCACCATGCTGATCACCGCATGGGGCACAGCCAACATGCGCACTGGAGGCGACGACATCGCGCAAGCCCTCGCCCTTATGGGCGTCAAACCAAAGTGGGACAGCGCCAACCGCCGCGTCACAGGTTTCGAAATCCTCCCCCAAGGCGTCCTTGGGCGCCCCCGCGTCGACGTCACCCTACGCATTTCAGGCTTTTTCCGCGACGCATTCCCGCAACTCATCGCGCTCGTTGATTCAGCCGCAAAAGCCGTGCAAGACCTCGACGAACCAGCAGACCTCAACCCCGCGGCCGCCCGCACCAAACAAGGCGAAGACACCGCCCGCGTTTTCGGCTCCAAACCCGGCGCCTACGGGGCAGGCCTACAAGCCATGATCGATGAGCGGCTTTGGGCGGATAAATCTGACCTTGGCGAAGCCTACCTCACATGGGGCTCATATGCCTACGGAGCAGGCAAAGACGGCAAAGAGGACCGCGCAGCGTTCGAGCAACGCCTCACCCAAACTGAAGCCATCGTGCAAAACCAAGACAACCGCGAACACGATATTCTCGACAGCGACGACTATTACCAATTTGAAGGTGGAGCAGCAGCGGCGATCAGCACGCTGCAAGGCACCGATCGGCCCATCTATCACAACGACCATTCGCGGCCTGAACGACCTGTGATCCGAACCTTAGAAGATGAAATCGGACGCGTAGTCAGGTCCCGTGTCGTCAATCCAAAATGGATCAATGGAGTCATGCGCCACGGCTACAAAGGTGCATTTGAGATGGCAGCAACAGTCGACTATCTGTTCGCTTTCGCGGCAACAACTGGGGCCGTGCGCAACCATCACTTCGACTTGGTGGAAGAGGCATACTTGGAAAACGACACCGTTCGCGACTTTATCGCTGACCACAACGCGCCAGCCCTCAAAGAGATCGCCCAGCGCCTGCAAGAGGCCATCGACCGCGACCTTTGGCAACCAAAGTCAAACTCAGCCCGTGCACGGATCGCAAATTTATTAGATTAAACGCCAGCCGCCAAAACAGCCACGCCAAGATAACTTGCAAAAAGAACCATCGAAAATAACCGCATCTGCTGCCCGTCTTAATTTTTTTCCTGAATATCATCATAATCACGTATCTGTGAGGGGAAAAATGTAGCCTGATCGCACGCCTTGTGATTGTGGCTTCAACGTTACAAATTGGGGCAAGCTCCCGAAAGGACCAGACCATGACCGATACGCCAAACCCAGACGACCGTCACGCAATGAAAATGGCCAAAAAGAAAGCTGCGCGCGATAAAATCATGGCCACAAAGACGGATAAAAAAGGCCTCGTGATCGTCCACACTGGCAAAGGCAAAGGCAAATCCTCTGCCGCATTTGGAATGATCTTCAGGTGCATCGCCCACGATATGAAATGCGGTGTGGTCCAGTTTATCAAAGGTGGCATGTCCACTGGTGAACGTGATCTGATTCTCGCCAAATTCTCTGATGAATGCGCTTTTCACACGATGGGCGAAGGGTTCACTTGGGAGACCCAAGACAAATCCCGTGACACCGAAATGGCCCAAGCCGCATGGGCCAAAGCCAAAGAACTGATCTTGGACGAGACCAACCACATGGTCTTGCTCGATGAAATCAACATTGCGATCCGCTATGACTATGTGTCAGCAACGGAGGTTGTGGAATTCCTGCGCGACCACAAACCAGAGATGACCCACGTCGTCCTGACAGGTCGCAACGCACATGTTGACCTGATCGAGCTGGCTGATCTGGTGACAGAAATGGAACTGATCAAGCACCCGTTCCGGTCTGGAATCAAGGCACAGATTGGCGTGGAGTTCTAAGTGTTCATCGGCCCTCTGCCTGCTGGATATTTGTTGACGCGCACTTTGTGGCGCGACACGCCCCG
>JAPKCP010000346.1 GCA_028822885.1 Yoonia sp.
ATGTTCAAGGCACTGACGAACGCGCAACCCTTACATTTACTGGATTCAAATTTCTTCGATTTCCTTGGCCTGCAAACGGAATCTATTCAAAATTAAGCAAGGCTTATCATTTCACGCGTAAAAGTCCGTGAGGACTGTGGCACTTAGCCCGATTCGTAGTGGAAAGATCGCGTTATCAACATTTGCCGCACAATTTGGATAGGCTTAGTCGCATTTCTTATGCGGTTTAAAGGAACAGCCGATCCACGCCAACAGATCATTAATGTGCTTGATGACACTTTATCTCGCAACAAAAACGGATCCTACCGCGCAAATGTAATGATCGTCGAGATCGATGCCTTTCAAATCCTTCGCCAACACAAAAGCGGTAAGGAAATCAGACACATCCTCCACATAATTGAAAACCGCCTTAAAGGCGATTTTCTAACACAAGACGTCGTTCGAAAGCTAGATGGCGATCAGTTTGCAATTGCAGTGAATCCCGTGCGCGCAATGTCGCGTGCTGAACTGTTGAAGCTTGCCACATCGGTGCAGGACACTATTTTCCGTCCGATTAGCTTCGCTAGCGGCACCACCCAAATAAGCGTTTCTATTGGTTGCGCACGATCTGGGGAAATCGCGACGACCACGGGTGAAGACTTACTTGAGGCTGCGCATGTCGCCCAAGTTGCGGCATCTAATCAAGGACCCTCAACAATACGGACCTATTCAAGCGCAATGGGCACGCGGATTGAAACGCGCGGGCTGATGCTCTCAGAAGCACTGAAGGCCATTAAATCTGGTGACATACAGGCATTCTTTCAGCCCCAGATCTGCCTAACAACAAACTTGGTTTCCGGCTTTGAGGCGCTTGCACGGTGGAACCATCAAGCGCGCGGTCTCATTTCCCCTGCAGAATTCCTACCTGTCCTCGAGGAAGCAGGCATGATGCGTCACCTAGGGTTGGCAATGCTGCGTGATTCGCTTCGCGCCTTACGAAGTTGGGATGATGCCAGACTAAATGTGCCACAAGTCTCTGTAAACATGTCAGCCGTTGAGCTCCGCGATCCGAATCTCGTTGAAATCATTAAGTTTGAGCTTGACGCATTTGACCTCGCGCCAGCAAGGCTTGTTATAGAAATCCTCGAAACTGTCGTGGCGCGCGACGCAAACGACCCTATCATTCGTAATTTACATGCTATTTCTGCGCTGGGTTGCGGAATTGACTTGGATGATTTTGGGACAGGCCATGCCTCAGTTGCAACGCTAAAAAGCTTTGCCGTAAAACGGATTAAGATTGATAGGTCCTTTGTTTCGCACGTTGATGACGACGAAAACCAGCAACAAATGGTCGCAATGATACTGGTGATTGCGAACGGCTTGGCAATCGAAACTCTTGCTGAAGGAGTCGAAACTGCACATGAAATCCAGCACCTTGCCGCAAATGGCTGCGGACATGCACAAGGGTTTGCCATCGCACGCCCTCTTGCCCCTACCGACACAATCGCTTGGTTGCGTCAGCGCGAAGCCCCATCAGCAAGCGTCGCAAATGCGAGCTTTTTGCACTAAACATTCGCAAAGCAGCAACACCTCTTCCATCAAAAGCGGAAACGTGACCAAGAACAACGCCCAAATCTCACAATAATAGGGCAAGACCACTTGACCTTTGGGGTCCTGACAGGTTGAACCTGCTTGACCTTTCTTTCGATATAGGCGGCATACGCATGGACGACCAAAACAAGAATCTGATCTTCGCTACGGTGTTGAGTTTCCTCGTCGTGATGGTGTGGTTCTGGCTGTTTCCCCCAGAAGAAACCGCGATGACAAATTTGCCACCCGTCGCTGAGATGTCAGATGTCACAACACCGACGGCAGCAATTGAAGCGGCATCAGCGGACACGATAACACCCGAAGCAACTGAAAATGTTGTCGCGGCAGCGCGTATAGAAATCGAAACACCCCAATTTGAAGGATCCCTTTCGCTTCAAGGCGCGCGCATCGACGATCTTTCGCTAACACAATACCGCGAAAAACTTGTAGACGATTCCCCAATCGTTCGTTTGCTAAAACCAGTGGGAGAGCCTGAGGCTTATTTTGCAAGTTTTGGCTGGGCTGCTGCGGAAGGTCTGACTGTTGACCAAGTTCCCGGTCCAGACACTATTTGGGACCTCGAATCTGGTGAAATCTTAACGCCAACCACGCCAGTCACTTTGGTGTGGGACAACAACGTCGGGCAGATTTTTCGCACTGAAGTGTCAGTCGACGAAAACTTCATGTTTGATTTTGCGCAAAGCATTGAAAATACTGGCAGTGCAGACGTCACTTTGCGCCCTTATGGGTTACTTCGGCGCCACGGAGTGCCCGCGGACCTCAAGAACTTTTTTATTCTCCACGAAGGCCTAGTCCGCATGACGGACACCGAATTGGAAGAAACCAAATATAGCAATGTCGTCGACTACGACGTAGACCCGCGTGAAGGCACCCAGGCTGAACGTCTTGAAGCAACCCAAAATGGTTGGATCGGCTACACAGACCACTTCTGGATGACGACACTGATCCCCGAACAAGGAACATCCTTCCGCTCTACCTCAAAGTACTTTGACAGCCGCGATCTGTATCAGGCCGAGGCAGTCATGGGTTTACAAACGGTAGCACCGGGCCAAAGCACAGAAGTAACAACACGACTGTATGCCGGTGCAAAAGAATGGGACGCGATCCGTAACTACGAGAACGAAGAAGGCGTCACTGGCTTTCTGGACAGCATTGATTGGGGTTGGTTCTTTTTCCTGACGAAACCAATCTTCTGGCTCTTGCACAACCTTAACGTTTTCATCGGCAACATGGGGTGGTCAATCATCGCATTGACCTTCATCCTGAAAGCGCTGGTTCTACCCCTTGCCTATAAATCATACGTCTCAATGGCAAAAATGAAAGAGCTGCAGCCAGAAATGGAAGCGCTCAAGGAAAAAGCTGGCGACGACAAACAGGCAATGCAGCAGGGCATGATGAAGCTCTATAAAGATAACAAAGTGAACCCGGCAGCGGGTTGTTTACCAATTTTGCTGCAAATCCCGATTTTCTTCTCACTTTATAAAGTTATCTTTGTGACCATCGAATTGCGTCATGCGCCGTGGCTTGGTTGGATCAAGGATCTCTC
>JAPKCP010000058.1 GCA_028822885.1 Yoonia sp.
CGAACCGACACGGCTCTGGTGCCATGCCACGTTTAACGTCGGTTTTGCGCGCAAATGCAGTTTTGAAGATGCGCTGGTCCGCATTGACCACACCCGCATCGTATCGCGCCGTCTGCTGCGCCACCTGATGCCAGACGGGATCCACGAGAATGAAAAGTTCATCGGTCTCAACAAATCTCTGATCGTGTACCGTAACTTCAGCTGATGGGGGCTAGCCCCCAGACCCCCAGAGGTGTTCTGGCCAAATGAAGAACACACCACCGCCCGACGTCTTTGGTTTTCTCTAAATCCCCGCCGGAGGCATCCCACGCTTTCAACACATAGCTACCGCGTAACGCGTCCACGCAGCCATCCCAAGAACGCCTTATCCGGGTTCGTCAACTTCTGACGACCCGCCGTGACCCAGAACGCCCGCCATTCTGCTTCCAGCGCGTACACGTCCATCCCCGGCGCCATCATCCGCGCCTGATCAAGCGTGGCGACAGCAAAGGCCGCCAGTCCCGGCACATCTTCCACAAGCCGCTTACGTGTAAACCGGATCACGTCGCCGGCTTCTTCCGTCAGTGAATAATCTGGCAATCCGTCTGCCACAATCATTTTTCTGACAGCTGCCCGAAACACACGGACTGGTGCGTCTGATCCGGCCTTCGCATGCAAGGTCCCAACAGTCACCCGCCATTCGCGTTGGTTGCCGCAATGTTTGCGCGCAAGTTCATAGACCCGGCGTTCCAGCGGTTTACGCAAGCCAAAGTAGTCGCGTGATAGTGTCAGCACAGATTTTGACGTCACGGCCCGGAACAGCCATTCCGATAGGGTCACGGTCACAGATACCATCCGACCGCCGCGTGATTTACGCACGATCTCCCACGCCTCAATCAGGCCAAAGCCCGATGTCGTCTCTTCTTCGCCGGTCACGATGTTGGTGGTGATCCGCGTTCCCGCCAGCCGCTCAAACCCTTCGCGCAGCCGCGCATAACTATCGCCCCCCGTATCACGCCGCGTCGCAATCAGCAGATCGTGGGCGGTCAGTGTCAGTTTACGCGAAATCACCCGTCCCGCATTCACCGCCGCCATCAGTTGCGAGATACAATAAATCAGAATATCTTTGTCGTAGATCGTCGCCCGACCGCGCACAGAAGGCGTCACCGTCACTTCAACATCATTATGGACGTACGTCCGAATGGTCCTGTCAGGCCGTGTGGAAAGCGAGAACATCGGATGCTCCATCGACCCCAAGTCCGCCTTCGGACTGGCATCGAATAGATCACATACGAAGAAATCCCGCATTCCCGTTCTGGGAATAGCTGTCATCTTATCTGCCTCTGCCTCAGTCGTCCCTTGGTCATTAACCGCCTAGGAATCGCCTAACCCTCGTTTCGGGGTTTCAGTGACACCCTAGAGTTATCCACAGGGTCCTGTCGAGTCCTGCCAGCACGATCCATCGGGGGATCAGAGTCATCCCCTCGGAGGATCAGAGTCACCTTATCGGGGTATCAGAGTCGCAACGGTGTTTCAGAGTCGCCTTTTTATGAATAGTGTCAGGGATATAAGAAAACGCAGCATCTCATAACGTATAACTAACATATTATAACTTCTCTTTTTTTTCATTTAGCCCCACTCTGTCGGCAGAAGTTCCCCCAATACCGTTGTTTTGCTGAGAAAGATGATTGCATGTGCAACCTTTTCTTCCATGTGTTATGTTTTGTGGTATCTATATCAAAACAACGCACACCTGAGGCGGATCATGAGTAGCACAGAGATACCCCCATACTTTCGGATTAACCCCGATGACGCCTTAAAGGCCTTGGATGATCCGACATCTTCGAAAGGGTTTTCCACCATCGCCCGCGCGTGTGAAGCAGGGCGTGATGATCTTGCCAGCCGTGGTCTTTCAGCCGATGGTACCCGTCGACTGCGCAAATTCTCTACGTGGGAGATCACCCGCTATCTGATCCCTGTCGCCACTGCCCACTTCCGCCGCGTTCTCAAACAGCACCCTGATTTACCCCAAGGCCAGTCTGAGACAAATGGTGGGGCCAAGTGGTTCACGCTGGATGAGGTGCTGCGGCTGCGGGCGCATTTTGGCACGCAAGGATCAAAGGCCAAAGAATACCAGCCCTACCGACCTGAGGGTTTGCCTGCGAAGATCGTGGCCGTTGCTAATTTCAAAGGTGGCGTTGGGAAAACCTCAACGGCTGCCCACCTTGCAATGTCTGCCGCCCTAGATGGCTACAAGGTGCTTGTGATCGATCTTGATAGCCAAGCCTCCATGACCTCCGTTTTTGGCGGCAAGGTTGAGGATGAATGGAAAACTGTTTTTCCCCTGCTCGCTCGCCATTACGCCACCCATCTGCGCAGCGACAATCAACGTCGAATGGACCGGGGCGATAATCCCATTCCCCTTGATGACACATTGACCGAAGCCTTAGACGTCAAAACACAGTCCCTGATCCAGCCAACCCATTGGCCCAACATTGACCTGATCGGCGCCCAGTTGAATCTCTATTGGGCCGAATTCCAAGTCCCCGTTTGGCGCATGCAAGGGCGCGGTTGGAAGTTGTGGGATGCCCTCACGGATATCCTCGATGAAGACGGCGTGCTTGGTCAATACGATATCGTTTTTGTCGATACCCCCCCTGCCCTTGGCTATCTGACCATCAACGGGTTGGCTGCTGCAGACATTTTGCTGGTGCCTGTCGGTGCGTCGTTCCTTGAGTTTGACAGCACGGGTCGGTTCTTTGATATGCTCCACACAACCTTTTCTAGTATTGAGGAAGGTGAAAACCTTGCTGCCCGCGCATTGGGGCGTCCAGAGATGGCGTTTCAGTGGGATGCGGTCCGCGCGGTGGTCACACGCTATGATGGGTCTCAGCAGGCTGAACTCGCGGCGTTGATGCAGGCTTACCTTGGCACCACACTTTCCCCCCATCGTCAGGACTTTACCGCGCTTATTGGGCAGGCTGGTGAGCAGGTGCAGGGCATCTACGAAGCTGACTACCGTGATTTCAACCGCGAGACCTATGTGCGTGGGCGTGAGACGTTTGATAATACTTATGCGGCGTTCAAAACATTGCTTCTTGGCACTTGGAGACGTGACGAGTTGGCGCGGGACGCTGCAAAAGCCGATACGAAAGAGTGAACATAATACGTTTCGCATGCGAAACATTTGGCGTGCGGTGGTTTGATCCGATCTTCACGCATCTGGGGCAAACAGACCCCCTTTGAGAAGGACACTATCATGGCCAAACGCAAACGCCTTACCCCTGCGATCATCACAGCGGATGTGCCTGCACTGGAAACCAAGTCTAGTATTCCACGCTATCCCTTAGGTGTCGCCCCCAAAGCCCGTGCGCCAATTGCAGATGTGGCACAGGATGCGGCGGCGTCAGCAGCGCTTACCGAAATTGCCCAGACTCTCACAGATGCGCGGCAAGAAGGACGGCTGATCCAACGCCTGCCCCTTGATATGATCTCGGACGATTATCTCGTGCGCGACCGGATCATGGTGGATGACGCTGAGATGACCACATTGGTCGACAGTCTGCGGGAACGTGGTCAGCAAACAGCGATTGAAGTCACAGCAATTGAGAATGGCCGCTACGGTCTGATCTCTGGTTGGCGGCGGATGCAGGCGTTGCGTCATCTTGAGACCACAGATGTGCTGGCGATCATTCGGACCCCACAAGATTCAGCCGAGGCCTATTTGGCCATGGTTGAGGAAAACGAAATCCGCGTTGGTCTGTCCTACTATGAACGTGCGCGGATCGTGGCGCGCGCGGTGGATCAGGGCATCTACCGGACGGATCGGGTTGGGTTGGTCACATTGTTTCATGCAGCGTCGCGCCCCAAGCGGTCTAAGATCGGGTCGTTTGTGACCATCGTGCGGGCCTTGGATGATCACCTGCGGTTTCCAACCGCACTGACGGAACGAACAGGGCTGGCCTTGTCACAAGCGCTGGAAGGCGACGAGACACGTGTGGACCAGATTATCGCAGCCCTGACAGACGCTGCACCACAAACCGCAGAGGCTGAGATGGGTGTCATCGCAAAAGCGCTGCAACCCGCCGCGAAAGTGAATACGCCGGACAGCGTGGAGAGTGTCGTAAAGCCTCGGGCTGATACTATTGCAGAATTTGGCGCAGACGCGCCGCGCGACTTTGGGGCAGGATTGAGATACAAAAGGACGGCAAAAGGGGAAATTGTATTGAGCGGTCCCCGATTAGATGATGCAGATTTTAGGAAAAATCTACAGGATTTCTTAACCAAGAACAGCATATAAATCCCTATTTATATGGGATTTATGCGAAAATAGTGAACATAATACGTTTCGCATGCGAAACAATCTGTTTCCGCCAAAGATGTCATGGCCTTATTTCTGACACTTGAGGACCAAGGCAGCGCCAGCTTTTACGCGATGTTAGGAGCTGAACATTAGGACCGCTGGGGGCGGGTCTAATTGGAAGGAACATTGATGGCTGTTGCTGCTGCTGAACAGTATTTACTCGAACTGATCAATCGATCTCGACTTGATCCACAGGCCGAAGCTGCGCGCTTTGGGTTGTCGTTGAATGCGGGTCTCTCTGCGGGGACCATTACAGGGACACCACGACAGGTGCTCGCGCATAATACACAATTGGAACAAGCGGCATTGGGTCATTCCGACTGGATGCTGGCTAATGATATATTCTCGCACGATGGTGTGGGCGGATCGGACCCGGGCGATCGGATTAGAGATATCGGGTATGATCTGCATGGGTCTTGGACATGGCGCGAAAACCTCGCGTGGACCGGATCAACGAGGGCTTTGAATCTTGATCAGGCTGTCGTTGACCACCACGAAGGATTGTACCGCAGTGCAGGGCACCGTGAGAATACATTTGCCTCTGACATTCGTGAAATTGGTGTGGGTCAGGTGGCGGGGCGCTTTAGCCACGAAAGCAACACTTTTAATACCTCCATGCTCACGCTCAGCTTCGCAAGCAGGGGAACGGATTATTTCATCACCGGTGTGGCTTATAACGATACGGACAGGGACGACTTTTATAGCATCGGCGAAGGGGTTGCGGGTGTGCGCATCAGTGCGGACAATGAAAGCGATACGACTGCAGATGCGGGCGGCTATGGCATTGCTGTTGGTGCGGACGCAGCGGTCACAGTCACGGTTAGTATTGGGTCTACAACCCTTGCCACGCTTCAAATGGACACAACCGAAGGCAATGCAAAGCTTGATCTGGTGACGGCAAATGATGGCAGCCAAACGCTGGCATTGTCAGCGGATGCAAGACTGCTCACGGGGATTGCGGATGCAACCTTGCTGGGGGCAGGTGATTTGACCCTCACGGGTAGCGCTGCGGCCAATGTGCTCACTGGGAATGCTGGGCGCAACATGCTGGACGGCGGTGCGGGCAACGACAGTTTATCGGGCGGCGAAGGGGCTGACCGGCTGTATGGCGGGGCTGGCGATGATATCCTCAAGGGTGGCCAAGGACGCGATGTGCGTTGGGATAGTCTTGAACACGACGATGCCGCCTCAACGATCAACGCAGATATGCTGAATGGTGGGGCGGGCAACGACAGGCTGCATGGCCAATCGGGCAGCGACATACTGGACGGCGGGGCGGGCGATGACCGGCTGACCGGCGGTGGTGGGCGCGATAAATTCATATTCGCGGAGGGTGCTGATATGATCCTCGACTTTACCGACAACGTGGACATCATCCAACTTGATGGGACAGCCCTTGGTGTTTCAACGGTAGAGGATGTGATGGCGCTTGGTCAGATTATCGACGGCAACGCGGTCTTTGATTTCGGGAGCGATAGTCTGCGCATCAACAATGTGGATGATTTGGCGCTGCTGGCGAATGATCTACTGGTGCTTTAGACTCTGATTTGACAACTTTCAAAAGGCCTCTGTCGCGTGCGATTGGGGCTTTTTTTAAATGATAGAGTCTGTTTTCACGCGGGTATATCTGCCTGATCCAACCTCAAAAAATGTCAATCTGGTCTGCGAGCAGGGACAGGCTATCAAAGCCCTCAAGACGCAATGTATTGCCATCCCCAAAATCAAAAAGAGTGTCTGAACCAGCATCTGTGGCGTAGCGATCCACAACTTGGGTTGCGCTAAGCGTCCCAATCCACAGCGCGTCGTCCAGTGCAATCTTATCGGTCATTGGATCAAAATCGGTGGCCCGATCTTGTCCGCTGCGAAACACAAACGTGTCGCGCCCACTACCACCTGACAGCAGATCATCGCCCGCACCGCCATCAAGCCTGTCGCCCCCCGCTTGTCCGTAAAGTTCATCATTGCCTGCTCCCCCCTCAAGAACGTCGCTATTGCTGTAGGACTTTGGCGATGTGGGGTTTTGCCATCTGGCATCACGGCCTTCGCCGCCAAACAGATAATCATTGCCAGCTCCGCCTTGCAGTAGGTCATTGCCCTGCCCGCCAAACAATAGATCAGCGCCAGCCCCACCTGACAAACGGTCGTCGCTGCCCATGCCGTATATCAAGTCATCGCCATTACTCCCCGTCAGGGTGTCTGGGTCGCGGGTGCCAAACAGCTCAAGCCGACTGATGGGTTCAATCAGGTCTGGGGTTGGGGTTGGCAGTGCTGGCCGCTCTGGCAAATCAGGCGGTGTGGTGATTGGGCCAGGGGAGCCGGGTGTGATGACCTGTGGTATCCGTGCAGGGGCGATCAAATCAGTCTCTGAAAAATCGCTTTTGGCGATGGATGATCCATCTGCACTGCGCAGGATCAGAGTCTCATCGCCGTAGACAAGTGTGATCCCGTCAGCCGTGGATGTAAAAAACAGCTGGTTCATGCTGCGCAACCCGTTCCAGTCGGACAGATCTAGCGTGTCTATCCCGACCTCAAAGTCTGCAATAGTATCTGTTTGCCCATCGGCCTGCATGACAAACACGTCGCGCCCTGCCCCGCCCGTCAGCGTGTCGGATGCGGTTGTGTCCATGATCACCTGATCGTTTGCATCAATGCTCAGGGACAGCCGGGTCAGGCCTGCCTCTGTCGCTGAGGCTGCAAAGATGTCGATACGGGTGCCGTTTGATCGCGCCTCAAGCGCTGACACATTCGCAAGCGTCATATCAACAGTGTCTGCAATATGCGCACGGGCCAGCAGCCTGCCCCCATCCAACACCTGAAATGCGGTGATCCCGTCGTCCGCCCCGCCTGCAAACACCCATGTTGTGCCGTTGTGTGTTGTGGTGGCCAGTGCTGTCACGCCGTCAAAGCGTGTGGTGCGATCATCAATCACATGATCCACAACAATAAGGTCGCCGCCAACGCTGGTAGACATCACAGTCAGTGAGCTGGACCCGGCAGCCGCCATGATCACATAATCCTGACCATTGACGGTGATCGTTTCAATCGCGGTGGGCGCAGAGGCCCAAAGGCCGGTTTCAGGGCGCAATGTTTCGCGTACGGTCAAATTACCGGTGTTTTGAACCTGCCATGCACTGATCCCCAGATCAGCGGCACTTGCGGTAAAGATAAAGGTGACACCAGCGATGGTGCTGGTGGCCATCGCCGTGATCTGATCTGCAGCAGTGCGGCCTTTGTCTTTAATCTCAAGAGTGTCGATCACTTTGCCCGCAGGATCAAAGATAATCTGTACCATGCCTGACCCATCAGAAAGCCCAGCATAGAGACATGTATTTCCATTGTTCAGTGTCACCCAAACCGGCTGCACAAGGGGGCCGTCAAAGCTGGCCGTACCCGAGATTTTTGTCGCAGAGCCAAGGCTTCCGTCCGCTTTAAGGCTGCGCAGGGTTAGCGCACTGCTGGCCCCCCCACCTGATAACAACTGGCCGTTCACAAACGTCAGTGTCGGATGATTGCCTGCAACGGGGCCAATAGCAAAAGTGGCGCTGTCCAGACCCGAAAGTTTTGTTCCTGCGATGTCCCAGCTGTCGATCTGCCCGTCAAACCGTGTTGTGCTATACAGAACGTTCGACAGTGCGCCGGTCCCAAGCACCAGATCAGTGATCCGCGACGTACCCGTGTCCGCGACACGCACTGTCATTTGGATCAGGCTGAACTGGGGCATCAAGGACAGGACCAAACAACGACCGGCACCCCCGATCTGGTGTGCCAGATGTTGGTGATAGCTGTGCTGAGGGGGTGGCAGAAATGTGTCAGCGCTGCGGATGTTGTCCGCGTTTTATGTCAAAGCGTGAGGTGTATTTGACGCTAATTTCTAGTTTTCCAATTGGGACCAAATTTGTCATAAGTGGTGACTATAAGATCAATATCAAAGGATGCGTGATGCCCCCTAAGTTTGGAACCAGCGGCCTGCGTGGCCTTGTTGTGGAATTGACCCCAGAATTGATCGCCGATCACGTGCAGGCGTTTATTGCCGCCTGCCCTGTTGGCACTGGAATTTGGGTGGGCCGCGATCTGCGTCCATCATCGCCTCAGATTGCTGGCATGGTGATGCAGGCGGCTGTTGATGCAGGCGTGCCAGTGGTGGATTGCGGCGATGTGCCGACGCCTGCCCTTGCCTTGGCGTCGATGAATGCAGGCGCTGCGGCTGTGATGGTCACAGGCAGTCATATCCCTGCGGATCGCAACGGGCTGAAATTTTACACCCCTGAGGGTGAGATCACGAAGGATCATGAGACGGGTATTTTGGCTGCATTAGGCCAACACAGAGACGCAAACCCATCCGTGCGCGGCAAGGATATCGCCGTCGGGATCGCCTATGCGGCCCGCTACACAGAGGCGTTTGGAACAGACGCGTTGTCTGGGATGACCGTCGGCGTTTACACCCATAGCACGGTGGGCCGTGATTTGCTGATGCAGATATTAGACCGGCTTGGGGCGCAGGTCGTAGAACTTGGTCGCTCCGAGACGTTCATCCCCGTGGATACTGAGGCGGTTGATGATGCGACCCGCGCCCAGCTAAAGGATTGGGCGGCTGCGCAGCCATTGGATGCTATCGTATCGCTTGACGGGGACGGGGATCGTCCGTTGTTGACGGATGCGCGCGGCGATGTGGTGCCGGGTGATGTATTGGGTCAGATCACAGGGTCGATTTTGGGGGCTGACATTGCGGTGACTCCTGTGTCGTCAAATTCAGGCGCTGAGGCCATGTTTGGGTCTGTTGTGCGTACCAAGATCGGATCACCGCATGTGATTTCTGGCATGGCTTGCGGCGGTAAGGTTGTGGGCTACGAGGCGAATGGTGGGTTTCTGCTTGGGTTCGCAGCGAACGGATTGGCGCCGTTAATGACACGCGATGCGGTTTTGCCGTTGATTGTGCCATTGATCGCAGCAAAAGGGCAGGGGGTTGCCGCTTTGGTCGCAGGTCAGCCTGCAAGGTTCACAGCGACAGGCCGGGTTGAGGACGTAGCAACCGCCGTATCATTGGCGTTTGTGGCTAAGTTAGAGACTAATTTTGAAGCTCGGGCCGCATTTTTGGCAGGGATTGATGGGATTGAGGCGACTGTGGATCGCACAGACGGTTTGCGCATGACGTTGACGGATGGCCGTATTGTGCACCTGCGCCCCTCTGGCAATGCGCCTGAGTGTCGGTTTTATGCTGAGGCAGGCAGTGTTACGGCGGCTAATGCGGCTCTAACACAGGGATTAATCGCGCTTAAGATTGCTTTGCAAGCTTAACGGGTTTGTCACCCAATGTCCTGTGATCGCTGCGGAACGCTTGGTGGTGGCTTTGGTTATCGGTAAGGCTAGTTTCAAACCTGTATCGCAGATAGATGTGATGCGCATAGCCAGTTTTTTGGGTCCGGTGTGCAACATTTTAAAGTAGCCTATGGGTGATCAGAAAAGTGAGGCGTTTTGTGGACGTCTTTGTTCTAGGCATGTTGCAAAGCTATCTCATTGGAGCCGACAATGACCGCCCCTGTCCTGTCGATCATTATCATCAGCTATAATACGCGGGCGATGACGCTGGCCTGCATCGCGTCGGTGTATGCGCAGACAGAGACTCCGTTTGAGGTGATTGTCGTGGATAATGCGTCGTCTGATGGATCGGCTGAGGCAATCGCTGCGGCCTATCCTGAGGTGGTTGTGTTGGCTGAGACAGCAAACCATGGATTTGCTGGGGCGCATCACATTGCAATGGACCATGCGTCGGCCCCTTGGGTACTGTTGTTAAATCCCGATACGCTGGTGTTGGACGCTGCATTGGACAAGTTGTTGGCCTTTGCTGACACGCGCCCCGCTGCGGGGATATGGGGGGGGCGGACTGTCTTTGCCGATGGGACGCTGAACCCCTCTTCATGTTGGGGGCGGATGACTGTTTGGTCGCTGTTTTGCCGGACAAGTGGGCTGACGGGCGTGTTCCCAAAATCGGGTCTATTTAACGCGGAATCCTTTGGGGATTGGCCGCGTGATACGGAACGGGCTGTGGACATTGTGTCGGGGTGTTTATTTTTGCTTAAGCGCCAAACATGGGATGATTTGGGCGGATTAGACCCGATATTCTATATGTATGGTGAAGAAGCTGATTTGTGTTTGCGTGCGATTGCTGCGGGCCTACAGCCGACTGTGACCCCCACGGCGACTATTGTGCATTACGGGGCTGCATCCGAGACCGTTCAGGCGGATAAAATAGTGCGCTTGCTGACGGCTAAGGTCGCGCTGATAAATCGTCATTTTTCACCAGCGACACGTGGTTTAGGGCGGCACTTGTTGCGGCTGTGGCCGTTGTCGCGCGCGGTGGCGCTCTCTGTTTTTGGGGGTTTGACGCGGCGGGCACCTGTTCGCGCAAAAGCTGGCGAATGGTATCAGGTCTGGGCGCGGCGCGCTGAATGGCAAGATGGATTTGCGCCGGACATAAAGTCCGTCGCGCAGCTGGGGGGCCAGCCCCCCAGACCCCCTGGGATATAGAGAGAACCAAAGACGTGATGCGTTTACGTTTCATAAACTGTGTTGGTGTCTAAACATCGTGCGGTCTAGGCAGGGATGCGGACGATCGTAACCGAAGACGTGGCCACCCTGTCATTGTGCATTACGCTTGATGGCAGGGTGGTGCACCTACCGCTTCTTTGGTTCTTTTTATATCCCGGGGGAGTCCGCAGGACGGGGGCTGGCCCCCAACAACAGATGATCAGAGTTGATCAGCTTGAATGAATCCCACCCCTGCTGAGACGGCTTGGCGGGACCGGATGATCTCTCCTCCTGCTAACCTGTAGGAGTTTTTGAACTCTAACGCGGGGCCTTTGCAGTCTTCCTCGAACTTTGTTGTGGTCCGTGCCCCGCCGATGATTTGGATGTCCTCAGGCCCGATACGCGTCACGATGCAGGTTAGTTCGCGCGTTACAATCTGGTCCTCGGATGTCAGGAAGCTTTGCAAGCGATACGCGGTTCCGCCACCAGCGTTGATCGCTGCACGCACCCCAACGGGATCCACGCCCATCAAATCGTCAGTGAGCCCGCGTGTGCCAACAAGGATACCATCCTCAAATGACATTGTGACATCGCCGGGGCTGGTCCATGTGATAGCCCCGCCGTTTTGCGCTACTTTTGTGAGGGGGGCGACAGCATCACGCGCAACGATTGTGACCAGCAGCACATCTCCGGGGACGGCGTTCGCCACCGATGGTGGGATCGCAGGCACGGCAGGCGTCGCGCCACCAACTCCTGTGACGTCTTGCGCTGTCGTCAACAGCGTGTTGGCAAAGCTTTTCTCATAAAGCGGTCCGCAGGCTGTGAGCCCGACTATAAGAAGACCCGTACACAGGTGTTTTGTAAAATATATCATCGCCAGAACCGTCCAAATGTATCGCCAAATCGCCCGGCTGTATGTCCGTCGCGCACGATGTCATACAGCCTACCATCAACTTTCAGCTGCGCCCCGCCATCGCGTTGCAAGGATTGCAGGTTCGTAGAGACTTTGTCGCGCGTCGCAGTTCCGATGAAGAAGTCGTTGGGCACTGTGAGGCGGATGCCTTTGTCAAAGGATCCTTCGCCAAAGTCTTCAAAGGGAACGTCGGTCACTGTAAAATACGCCCCAACCCGCCAGCCATTTTCAAACTCGCGGTCGATCCCAAACGTTGCGCCCCAGTCGCCAGCGAGGTATTTACCGACATCGACTTGTGCGTGGTATCCGTTGTCAAAGCTGTAATACCCCGACAGATGGCCTGTGACGACATCGTAGTCTTGAAACCCAAAGAGCTGTTCGAAATCCCGCTGCGTTGTGTAGTTCAGTTCAGCGCCAAGGGCCAACTGGCTTCCGACAGGTTTCCACAGAACCTCACTTGAGATACCGCCGTGCAATTTCTCAAGGTAGCCTGCGGTCACACGGCTATAGAGGTCCGCACCGGGACGTCCGTAATGGGCTAATGTTAGTGTCTGTATAACGGGATTTCCCTCTTTACCGTAGCGGCTCCCGGTCGTGCGTACAGTTGGCAGATCAGTGTCGTTTTTGGTCACACTGGCGAGAGGTAAGGTCCGCGCACTTTGTCGTACTACACCTTTGGCGATGATGTTGGGGGCGAAAGTATAGCGTGCCTTGAATTCTATACCGCCATCGATCTGAACAGGCGCGTCCCCGTTGAACACAATCAGGTGCGCGTAAGGGCCGATGCCCCATGTAAAAGCGGGCTCTGTATCAAGGACATAGGTAAGGCCCGTTGCTGGGGTCACATCTGTGGTTGGGCTTGTTTGTGCGATCAAGGCAGCCCCTTGGGCGCGGTTTTCGAATGTCTCAAGATTGCGCCGTTGGATGGTGGTTGCAGACAGTGGGATGCCTTTTTTCTGTGGTTCTAACACGAAGGTTTCCACGGCTGCTGGCAGCTCTGCGGACAGGATGCGGGCCGCGGCCCATGGCTTGCGCCTCTGAGCGGAAGGTTGTGTTGGTGTAGCGCACACGCGCGACGGTGTCGGAGGTCACATCGTAACCGTTGAGCGTGATGCCAGCGTCTTTAAGGGTCTGTATAAGGGTTTCCTCATTCGTACCCCAGGATGCGGCAGCACTCAGATCAG